>CASFML010000087.1 GCA_949295795.1 uncultured Gammaproteobacteria bacterium
CGTGTATTAGAGTCTGCCTTTCCAAAACCTTTGCGCGGCCGTTTCTCTAAATTTATGCAGCAGCATCGCCTACGTCGAGAAATTATTGCGACAAAGATTAGTAATGCCATGGTGAATGATATGGGCATTACGTTTGTTTTCCGTTTAAAGACCGAAATTGGCGCAGATATTGCTTCTATTGCACGTGCTTATGCTATTGCACATCATGTATTTGGTTTTACTGAACTACTTGGAATTGCAGAAAATTTAAATGATGATGTAGCGCCAGTCGTTCGTTATGCGATTATGCGCCAATTTAATCGGTTGATAAGACGTGCAACCCGTTGGTTTATCTATAATTATAAAGATCAACTCACCGATATTTTAGGCATGGTCGATCGATTTAAACAATCCATCATTACGCTAAATAAAAAATTACCTAATTTACTTATTGGTGAAGAACAAGAACACTGGGAAAGAAATATTCAAGGACTTGTCGAAGCAGGAATTTCAGAGGATATAGCAAAACCAATTGCGAATGTCGATCATGAATATGCTTTGCTCGATATTATTGATGCTGCCCAGAAAAATAATCTAGCTTTAAAAGATGTAGCTGAACTCTATTTTATGGTAGGCGAAAGATTTGGATTTACTTGGTTGCGATCCCAGATAATGAAGCTAACAATCGAAACCTTATGGGACAATTTAGCTCGAGTAATCTTATTGGATGATCTTGATACTCAACAACGGCATTTGACAGTTATTATCTTACAATGTGTTATCGATAAACAAGGTAATAATGAAATTTGCTTGGAACAATGGGAAACAGACAATCAAGATTTTATTCAACGATGGGAACAGTTTTTAGCTGATTTACGTAGCACCGGTGAGTTGAAGTTAATGATGTTTTCGGTAGTCATCCGAGAATTAGTCAGTATGGTTAATACTTCTAAAGTTTCGAAAGTAACAAATTAAAACCCCCTAGTTTGTTACTTAATTTTTTTTATTCCTTTCAATTGACATATTTTATTTTGACGAATTAATTTTGTAAATTTTTAAATAATTTTTTAATTTATTTAAATACTTTTAATATATTCAAAATGGTAATATAATTTATCTTAGTGAATTCTTACAACAAAAATGGAATAAAAAAATGTTAATTCTTTCTACATTTAATTCGGATTATCTTCAAAAACCATCACTAAAGCATCCTCAAACCTTTCTCTTAAAATCTTTATTCGAAAAATTTACTACAGAGTCAATAGAAATAAAGTATGTTAATAAAAATTTAATAGGAGAACTTATAGGGTTAACAATAGAAAAATTACAATCATGTGCAATTTTATTTAGATTATTTGATTTCTTAGAAGGAGGTTCCATTATAAATCTAGCTAAATTAGAAGAACATTTAAGTCTGATTTTAAAGCAAATCATTCTAATTAGACAAAAAAGTGTATTACCCATTCTAGTTTTTTTATGTCCAAGTCCTGAAGTAATTTATAATGAAGAGTTAAAAAAAATAGAAGAAAAATATATAGAAAAATTCAATAACAATAAAATTCACGTTTTCAGCTTATCAAATATCAAAGAGCTTTATAGCATTAAAAATTTTGAAAACCCAATTGAAGGTGAAACACACATCCCATACCTTCCTGAATTTTATACCGCTATGGCCTCCTCATTGGCAAGAAAATACCGTGCAATTGTAGGAAAAAAATTTAAGGTTATTGCAGTCGATTGTGATAATACTCTATGGAGAGGTGTTGCAGCAGAAGAAGGTGCTAATGGTGTAATATTTGAAGAGCAAAATCTTTTATTACAAAAATATCTAGTAGAACAACATGCGAGAGGAGTAATAATCTGCATATGTAGTAAAAATGATAAACAAACTGTAATCGATGTTTTTACCCAGCGTGGAGCTGAGATGGTATTAAAACTTTACCATATTAGCGATTATAGTGGAATAAATTGGAACTCAAAGTGGAAAAATATTAAAGAGCTTGCAAAAAAACTAAATCTTTTTCTCGATAGTTTTCTTTTTATTGACGATAATCCCATAGAAATACGTGAAGTAAGAATTAATTTAGGAGGTATAACTTGTGTCATTGCGCCACAAAATCCTCGAGAATTTAAAAATGAGGTGATATTCGACACTGATAGCCATCAATATACCACTGAATCAGATGAAAATCGAGCTAGCTTTTACTCGAAAATGGAAATTAAGGCCGAAACTGCAAAAAGATTTAATGATCCTTTGGAATATTTAAGGTCTCCAGAATTAGGCCAATCTATAATTATTAGCAAGCTAGATTCTGAAGAAGATGTACTGACAATTCGACGAGTTAGTCAATTATCTGGAAAAACTAATCAATTTAATATTTTTCCTGAATCGAAAGCGATAGGAATTAACGACATAAAGTCAATCATTAATAGCGAGACCAGAGATGTGTTTATTGGAAGAATTAAAGATAATTTTTCTCCTGAAGACATTACCGCTATTGCCGTAACTAGCGTTAGTAGAAAAAGTTTAATTATCAACAGTTTCTTTGTTAGTTGTAGGGTTTTTAATAGAGGAATGGAATATGAGATGTTGAAGCATATCGCTCAATTTGCTCTAGAAAAAAATAAGAAATATATCAAGCTTAATTTTAGAAGATCTAAAAAGAATAATATCGCAACTAAATTTCTAAATGTATTGAACGAAGAAAAAAACCCAAAATCTAAATATTTGTTCGATAAAACTAAAAATTATGTATGGTTTCATACTACTCTTAAATTTTTATTAAAAACATTAAATCTTTACGTCGACTTCAGTTCGTTTGAGGTAGATGAGGAATCAAGTTTAAGATTATCTGCGCGTAAGATGGCCTCTATTAATCTAGATACTATAATTCGAAAAGCACTGAATATCTCTGAACAAGCTTTAATACCGGGAACAAGTGAATTAACGGAAACTAGCAATGAGCTCACTGAAAAATATTTAGTTGAATTAAAACAAATGACAAGTTCGCTAGAAGACTTACAAAGTCAATTTTTTCTTGATAATACTATCATAAAATCAATAACTGCTTTGGATACTCGAGTAAATATATTATGCAATCATTTGTTAGGAGAAGAAGGACAAGATAAATCACTGGTAGCAAGAGGGTTAGATTCATTAAAAGCCACAGAAATGAGCTTATCTTTGTATAAGAGTGAAAACATAATGATCACAATTCAACTGTTGTTATGTGAGAAAACAACCAGCATGACCTTAGCTGATTATATTAAACAACAAGAGAAAGCTCCAAGAATGGTTGCTCAGAATGACAATGTTTATAATCGAATTTTACCAGTGTCCTTTCAACAGCAACGAATTTGGCTTGCGGAACAGCAAGAATCGGCAGGTAATAGCTCCAACTACCATATGACGGCTTGTTACAAACTAGGAGAAAATCTAGATATCCAACATTTTAATGCAGCTTGTCATGAGCTTGTTAAGCTTTATGATGCATTTGGTACTACCTTCTTTATGCATAATCATGAACTAAAACAATTAATTTTACCTCCTGATGATAGGGAGTTATATTTTAAAATTAAAAATCTACAAAAAGAGGAAGATTTGGAAGAAGCCATTAAGGAAGAAACCAATATCCCTTGGAATATGAGCAACAAACCGCTAATAAAATTTACTGTCTTTAAGGAACAAGCAGAAAAAAATTATTTTATTTTTTTTCATATTCATCATGCTATTTTTGATGCCATTTCACTCAAAAATTGTCTGGATACTTTATCTAGACTATACCAAAATAGTTTAAACCCAAATTCTTTAACATTAACAGAGCTTCCTCCTCAATATAGTCAGTTTGTTCGGCATCAAAATGAAAAATTTGAAGATAAAACTTATAAAAATGCGGCCTATTCTTTTTGGAAAGAAACTTTATCAAAGATAGAATTCGTAACCACATTACCTAGTGATCAATATGTGTTATCCAAACCTGTAACGGAAAAGATTGCAGATAGATATACATTTACTTTATCAGATAACGATTCGGTTGCATTGAAAGCTTTAGCGAAATTGTGTAATACCACTCCTTTTGTTGTTCTAAATAGTTTGTTTGCTTTTTTGATCGCTTCTTATACTTATCAAAAAAAGGTTACATTGATAACTGCAACAAACGGTAGAGAGGGGCATCCTAATTTTAACAAAATGGTAGGTTTTTTTGTTAATTTAATAGTTCAGCAGTTTGATATTGTTGGGGAGCAAACTTTAGGTAATTATCTTAGCCAAACTAGTAAAAATTTCGAAGCAAGTCAAAAATTTCAAGATGTTCCTTTCTGGAAGATCCAAGAGATTTTACTAGAAAAACAAATAACAAATATTTTATCGAGTGTAGCATTCATCTATCAAAGTTATTCCATTCCTGAATTAAAGCTTGATCAACAAGTAGCAGAATTAATCATACCTAAACAACCTATAATTTTTGATCTGCGTAAAACTTGTCATTTTGGTGATCTTACCCTCTTTGCTCAAGATAATGGGAAATTTCATCTTGATATTGAATTTGCTCGAGATAAATATAGTATATTTTATATAAAAAGCTTGATTGAAAATTTTATACATGTGATTCAAAATGTTTGTAGAAACCCTGATCAAAAACTTCAAGAAATATCAGTAGTAAGTAGTGAAGAAAGGAAACAGTTAATTAGCTTAGGTCAAGGTCCGAAACTTGATTTTCCAGGAAAAATTAGTCTAGTTAGTCAATTTCAAAAAAGTGTAAATAAATATCCAGAAAATATTGCGCTTAGCTATGATCAGAAACAATTAAGTTATAAAGAGGTAGATCAACAATCAACCAATTTAGCCCATGCTTTAATTGATGCAGGTGTAAAGCAAGGCAATTATGTTGGAATATTTTTAAATCCCGATCATCGATTTTTTATAGCAGAACTAGCAATACTAAAAATTGGTGCAGTTTTTATTCCACTTTCTAAAGAAAATCCGAATAAACGGCTGCAATTGATTATTAACGATGCCAAAATTGGCTATTTTATTGTTGATGATAATCAAAAAGGGTTATTTGATCGCGATGTTGAAAAACACCAATTAATTTCAATAAATACGATTAATTCTACCCACTTAGATAAAAAGTTACCTCAGTTAGATAAAAATACCGATGAATTCTGTGTTCTATATACATCAGGTTCTACAGGCGTGCCAAAAGGGGTTGTTTTAATGGAAAAGGGAATTTTCCGTGTGGTGGAATCACCTAATTTTACAAAAGTTTTACCTAAAGATAAGGTTGCGCAAACGGCAAACCAGGCTTTCGATGCGGCGCAGTTAGAATGCTGGCTAGCCTGGAATCATGGTGCTAGTCTAATTCTTTTTGATAAAAACACTCTGTTAAACATATGTTTATTTAAAGATAAATTGAGAACTGAAAATATTACGCACATGTGGTTAACTGCTGGATTGTTTGACTCTTTTGCTAATGCTCAACCTGATATATTTAACCATTTAAAATGTTTGATGGTGGGTGGTGAGGCCGTACATATTAATACAGTATTATCAGCATTAAATTTTACAGGCGCTCCAAGTATTATAAATGGATATGGACCCACCGAAACCAGCATATTTGCATTAACTTATACTTTTAATAAACAAACTATTAATAACTATAATTCAGCACCAATCGGTTTGCCTATCAATGAAACAGAAGTAGAAATAGTAACACGATTTGGAGAATTAGCTCCATTAGGTGCTATTGGCGAAATAGTAATAAGCGGAGCAGGTGTAGCGAAAGGTTATTTAAATTCAGCGTTAGATAAAGATCGGTTTACTGGAAAGCTAGGCAAATCTTATCTTACTGGCGATTTGGGCAAATACACTACGAATAATCCCCAAATTATGTTTATGGGGCGAGCTGACACACAACAAGTTAAGATTAATGGTAATCTGGTGGCTCTCGAAGAGATTAGAAATTGTTTGTCACGACACTCTGCTATCAAACAAGTTGAAATAGGCCTTTTTTCCAACAAACAAATTGTAGCTTTTTATATTTTAAAATCTTCAGATATAAAATTTATTCCTACTGAAGAGTTTCAAAGACATTTAAGGAAAAGTTTACCTGATTATATGCTTCCTAAATTTTATAAGGAGGTAGATTATTTTGAAGTCAATGCAAATGGTAAATTAGATAAAACACAATATATAAAATTTGAAGAAGAATTTAGGAAAAAGCAACATGAAGAGAGTCCTCCACAAACATCTAACGGCAAAGCTCTATTAAAAATAATTCAAGAAGAATTACCTTTATTTCCAAATAATATCAATGAAAATTTTAATAATTTTGGCTGTGATTCTCTTACAGTGATGAGAATAATTACTAGGGTTAATTTAGAATTTATGCCAGAAATTGAAAAGATGTTTAATGAAAAACATGACAATCATTTAACAGAAAAACTCTTTCGTGCAAGCGATTTATATAAAAATCCAACTATCCAAGGTTTGGAAAATGTATTAAATAAGAAACTAGAGAATAAACATAAAAGCGGTTTACTTAGAATATTAAAAAAAGGTGATAGTAATTATCCTCCAATTATATTCATACATCCTGCTGGAGGAGGGCTCAGCTGTTTTGATAATTTAGTAAGAGAGTTAACCTTAGATAACATATGCTATGGCATCGAAGATCCATTGCTAGATAGTAATCAATTAAAATTATTATCCATGCATCAAATGGCGAAAAATTATCTTGCTATAATAGCTAACGAAGTAGAAGGTCCCTTTATTCTGGCGGGCTATTCATTTGGAGGTATGTTAGCATTAGAAATGGCGGTTCAATATGAATCAAGATCTGAAAATGATCATTTATTACAGGTAATATTATTTGATACATGGATGGTTTCGTATGCAAATGAAGAGATTAAAGAGAAGTTAAAACAAGAGGTTTTAGTTTATTGTGCTCAACAAAGAAAAGAAGCTAACATTCAAGATAACTCTGACATGATTTGTCTATTGGAGAAGTTATGTGAACACCATCAAGAAATAGGTTTTGAATTTAAACCGAAAAAGCGTATTTTTACTTCAATTTACTTATTAAAAGCGATAACGTTTAACGATCAATTTAAAAAAATGAATTCTCAAGATGAAAGTAATTATTTATTAACTCATGTAGAAGAATTAAAGATTAAAGAAATTAATGCCACACATTTTGATATGTTAAAAAATCCAACTTCTAATTCATTAGTTATCCACTTTTCGACAAAAGTAAATGAGATAAACGAAAAAAAATGTTTTAATAAACATAACAAATTATGTAAAGCTGGCTCGTCAATTTTCCGACCTTTATGTGTGGCTAATATGGCTAATGATCCTAAATTATCCTCTTACCAACCAAAAGTAAAATAAGACTATGGATAATAATTAAGGAGCTTATATGATGAATTTTCAACTTATCTTAAATGCCTTACCTTTTCCAATTTATTGGATTGATAGTAAAAAATGTTCTTTTAGAGGTGGTAATCAACATTTTTTTTCTTCATTAAATAGAAGCTCTTTAGCCGAATTGATTGATAAGCCGATATCAAATGTTTTTTTTAGCGATCATTTAAGAATAATTAATGAGTTATTCAATGAAAGCATTAGAAATAAAGGAAAGCAGTGTTCTGCCATTTTCCATAAAGTAGCAAATGATCTGGAGGAACCCATACTTATACAAAGTATTTCCATTCCTTCTAAAAAGGAACCCATAACTATCTTTAGCGAAATTAATCCATCAATTAAGGATTTCAATCAATATTTATGGGAAGAAAATGAAAAATTAACAATTTATTTAAATAATATCATTGAAAACGTTCCAGCAAGTATTTATTGGAAAGATACTAATAGCGTTATATTGGGTGGTAGTAAATTACATACGGAATTAACCGGATTTAATGATTCTAAAGCCGTTATCGGAAAGACAGATTTTGATTTTTCTTGGAAGGATCAAGCAGAACGGATACAGGAAAATGATCGGTTTGTGATGCAAAATAATCAAATGGTTAGTTTTGAAGAAAGAGCTAAATTGGCTGATGATAGTATGCATATTTTCTTGACCCAAAAATCACCCTTAAGAGGAAAATCTGAAAAAATAATTGGTGTATTAGGTGTATCTCTTGATATTACAGAACTTAAAAATACTCAAATAAAACTAAAAAAATCTAAATTATTAGCGGATGCGGCCAACCAAGCTAAAACCGAATTTCTTGCTAATATGAGCCATGATATTCGTACTCCTTTAACGGGCATTATAGGCTTATCACAACTACTGGAACAACGTTTAAAGGTATTGGAAAATAAAGATGATTTATGCCTGATTTATAAGGCCAGCCAGCAATTATTAAGTTTGCTTAATAATATATTAGATGTTGCTTCACTAGAAAAAGCAAATGAAACTCAGCTTAATATAACGAGTTTTTCTTTGCAAGAACTAATGGAATCCGTGAAAAATTTATTATTGCCTTCTGTGAAAGCAAAAGGAATTCTATTAGAGATTAATTTGGAAGTTACTTCAACTGAAAATATTGCAAGTGATCAAAATAAACTTGAACGAATTTTGCTGAATTTGGCGACTAATGCAATAAAATTTACTGAGCAAGGAACGGTCATTATAACCATTAAAGAATTGATATTATTACCTCATCAAGCCGACGGGGTTTATGTTGAATTTATTGTTAGTGATACCGGGATTGGGATCCCTCCTGAAAAATTGAACTCAGTATTTGACCCTTTTTTTAGAATAGCTCCAAGTTTCCAAACCAACGATCAATCGAAAGGCTATGGTGTGGGGCTTTATATAGTGAAAAAATTTGTTAATTTATTAGGTGGTGAGATACAAGTTAAGAGCGAACAGGATGTGGGCACTAGCTTTTCTTTTACTTTGTTTATGAGTTTTGCAAAAAAAAATAAACTTTTAAAATTTAAAAATAAAAATTCAGAACCTTTTGCCTGTTTAGAACCTAATAAATTAACCGAAACAAAAAAAATACCTTTAAAAGAGCCAGTTCCAAAAAAAACAACAAAAAAACATATTTTATTGATTGAAGATGATCTTTTAACAATTAAATTTTCTCAAGAATTACTCACTCAAGCTGGTTATAATCTGACAGTAGTGTCAACTATGCAAGAAGCATTAGCCTTTGCTAAAGGTCATTCATTTGATTTGATTATTACAGATTTGGGTTTGCCAGGTCTAAGTGGAAGTGAAATTGCAGTTTTATATCGTTATTGGGAACGTATTAATCAAACATCTACGGTTCCATTTATTAGTTTAACGGCTCATGGAGAAGGCAAATTTCAGGAAGAATGCCTAGCGGCGGGTATTAATGAAGTTTGGTTAAAACCCTTGACTAAAGAAAAAATTAAAAAATTAGATAAATATTTTCAAGAAAAAAAAATGAACGTGATTGAGTTTAATCCTTTATTGAAACAATCTAAATCGCAAAAGCATCAATACGTGGATGAAAACAATTTAAGTATGGAGAAAGCTAATTCATTTGATATTATAAATTCCTATCCTATCTACAATAAAAATATTAGTCTTAAGAATCTGAGCGGAAATATAGATCTGTTCAATGAAATTATAGGAATGTTTAAGGAATCTATTCCAGGATATATCCAAGATCTTGAAAAGGCCTATCAGTTAAAGGATTGGGAAACCATTGAAAACATGGTTCATAAAATCAAAGGGGGAGCGAGTTATGCAGGCGCAATTAGATTAAATTATGTTTGTAAAAATTTTTTACGCAGCTATTTAACTGCAGAATCTCAGCAATTGGAAACGCTCTATACTTATCTAATCTTTAGCTTAAAAGAAACCCATAGAGTTTTGGAATCTTAGGATTCAGAGCCTAAAAAAAAGTAAGCGACCGTTTTTTCTCAGGATATAAAAATTTTAGAGCTTTCTTTTAGAATTAATTATGGCAAAATACAAGGTCTAAGTGGTGTTTTAATTAGTATACCCTTAGTTTCTTTGACAAAAGCACCGTTATTAATCAAATATAAACAGTCAAAACAATTGTGTGTCAGTCAACCATAGACAAGGATTCAAGTACAAAGAGTATATACTCACAGTAATGGGCTTATTGGGAGAGCGCCGCGTATGAAGCAACCGGAGTGTATTATTTAACATGAGGATTGCGAATTGAGCGGCAACACAGACAAAGATTCATGCACGCAGAGTATGCCATCCTTTATTCATCTCCACCTACATACAGAATACTCTTTGAGTGATGGCTTGATTCGTATTGATAAGCTTATATCAAAAGTGGATGAGCTTTCGATGCCCGCTATCGCTGTAACTGATCTATCCAATTTATTTGCAACCATTAAATTCTACCAGGCTGCGATTAAAAAAGGCATAAAACCTATAATTGGTGCAGAATGCTGGTTGAAAAATGACCGATTTCCCGATCAAGCGTTTCAATTAATTTTACTTTGTCAAAATCAACAAGGTTATAGAAACTTAATTCAGTTAATTTCGCGATCCTATTTAGAGAATCAATACAAAGGTAAGCCTGTTCTTCAGAAGAGTTGGGTTGCAAATTACAGTGAAGGTTTAATCGCTCTATCAGGAGCGAGAGAAGGCGAAATTACATCCCATTTAATGAAAAATAATAAACTCTTAGCAGCAGAATCTCTACGATCTGGGCTAACTTTATTCCCCAATCGTTTTTATTTGCAGCTACAACGCTTAGGTCGGCCCCTGGAAGAAGAATACATCGGTTTAGCATTAGAACTTGCAAAAGAATATAGTGCTCCCGTTGTAGCGACCAATGAAGTTTGTTTTATTTCAGCAGAAGATTTTGAAGCCCATGAAGCTAGGGTTTGCATTAATAGTGGCTTTACCTTAAATGATTCTAAACGGCCTAAAACGTATACTGCTCAACAGTATCTACGTTCGACAGAAGAAATGCTTACATTGTTTGCTGATATTCCATCGGCATTGATCAATACAGTTGAGATTGCCAAACGTTGTAATTTAGAAATTGAATTAAATGCTTCTTTTCTTCCTAATTTTCCTATTCCCGCAGGAATGAGTGCTGAAAATTTTTTAATACAAGAAGCCCAGCAAGGCTTAGTACATTATTTAGAGAAGCGCTGTAAAGTTTTTTTGGGTTCTCCTCAACAAGATAGCAGGGCAAAATCTGGCCGAAATACAACCATTGATAGAGAGGGACCAAAAAAAACATGCATTAATTCCAATGAATTTGAAAAAATTTATTTTGAGCGTTTGCAGACGGAACTCAAAGTGATCAATTCGATGGGTTTTGCCAGTTACTTTCTTATTGTTGCTGATTTTATTCGTTGGGCTAAAAAAAATGATATTCCAGTAGGTCCTGGTAGAGGTTCTGGGGCAGGTTCTTTAGTCGCTTATGTTTTGCAAATTACTGGTTTAGATCCCTTACAATATGATTTGCTTTTCGAACGTTTTTTAAATCCAGAACGTATTTCTATGCCGGATTTCGATATAGATTTTTGTATGGAAGGGCGTGATAGAGTTATTGATTATGTAACAGAACGTTATGGGCGAGATGCAGTTTCTCAAATTATAACTTATGGAAGTATGGCTGCTCGTGCGGTAGTCAGAGATGTAGGGCGTGTTCTGGGCTATCCTTATGGGATGGTTGATAAAATTGCAAAATTAATCCCTTTTGAATTAGGTATTACACTCGAAAAAGCGCTCGAGCAAGAAGATGAATTAAAATATCGTTATGCGCATGAAGATGAAATAAAGGTATTAATTGATTTAGCAAAAAAGCTAGAAGGATTAATACGTAACGTCGGCAAACATGCTGGGGGAGTAGTGATTGCTCCATCTAAATTAACAGACTTTACGCCACTTTATTGTGAACCTGGTGGAATACACAGCATAACTCAATTTGATAAAGATGATATTGAAAAGGTTGGATTAGTTAAATTTGATTTTCTTGGTCTTCGAACATTGACCATCATCGATTGGGCGGTCCAAGCAATTAATGCAAAAAAATCACCCGGAGAGTCTTGTTTAGATATAACAGCGATCCCTATTGATGATGTGAGTACCTTCGCTTTATTAAAGGCATGTAAAACTACAGCTGTATTTCAATTAGAGTCTCGAGGGATGCGAGATCTCGTTAAACGATTATGTCCTGATAGTTTTGATGAAATTATTGCTTTAGTTGCTTTATTTCGTCCTGGGCCATTGCAATCAGGAATGGTTGATGATTTTATTAATCGAAAACATGGGCGTTCGCCCGTGCAATATGATCATCCTTTTTTAGAGCCAATATTAAGTCCAACTTATGGAATTATTTTATATCAAGAACAAGTAATGCAAATTGCACAAGTATTAGCAGGTTATACTTTAGGAGCTGCTGATTTATTACGCCGTGCAATGGGGAAAAAGAAAGTTGAGGAGATGGCACAGCAAAGAACTGTTTTTATAAAAGGTGCAGAGCAGAAAAACATAGATTCACATCTAGCCAATCAAATCTTTGATTTAATCGAAAAATTTGCTGACTATGGATTCAATAAATCACATTCAGCGGCTTATGCGTTAGTTTCCTATCAAACGGCATGGTTAAAGACACACTATCCCGCAGAATTTATGGCCGCAGTATTATCCTCAGATATGGATCATACTGAAAAAGTAGTGATTTTTTTGGAAGAATGTCGCTTAATGAAATTGAATATTTTGCCGCCAGATATTAATCATAGCGATTATAAATTTACCGTTGATGAACCTACAGAGTCGATACGCTATGGTTTAGGCGCTATTAAGGGATTAGGCGCAGGGGCGATAGAAATGTTAATTAAACAACGCCAAAAACAAAGGTTTAGTGATTTATTTGATCTGTGTCAGCGTATCGATTTGCAAAAAATAAATCGTAGAAGCTTGGAAGCTTTAATTTTTTCAGGAAGCTTAGATAGTTTTGGTATTAATCGAGCCAGTCTTTGGGCTAATATAGAATCCGCTTTACAAGCGGCTGATCAGAGTTCTTTGGCAAAAGTTTCTGGCCAAAAAGATTTTTTTGGTCTCGATATGATCTCTCATTCAAGTCAAATGGTTAATCAAGAGGATTGGCCAAAATTGCAACGTTTACAGAATGAGAAGGAAGTTTTAGGTTTTTATTTAAGTGGTCACCCCCTAGAAAATTATGCTACGGAATTAACCCATTTCGTTTCAACACCTTTAAATGAACTTGCTAGTAAGGCCGGCCAGCCTATTACTATCGCAGGTTGGGTACTTACAATTCGCTCCTTATGGACTAAACGCGGTGATCGTATGGCAGTGCTTAATTTGGAGGATGCAAGTGGGCGTTCAGAAGTCACTTTATTTAGTGATACCTATACTAAGTTCCGTGAAAAGTTAAACAAGGATAAATTATTAGTCATTGAAGGAGAAATCCAACGGGACGAATTGACAGGTAATATAAGAGTTTTAGGGAAAAAAATTTTAGATATTAGCGAAGCGCGTGAAAGTCATGCAAAAAATTTATTGATTAAATTTTCTAAATCTGTCAATCCTTTGTTACTTGATGATTTGAGAAAAATAATGGTCAATTTTTGTCCAGGCCGTTGTCTTGCCCGTATTGCTTATACTCACCATGAATTAAAAACACAAGTTTACTTAACGCTTGGTGATAATTGGCGAGTTAAGCCTGAAGAGGATTTATTAAAGGCTCTGCGTGAAAGGTTTGGGGAAGAGTCTATTAGTATTCAGTATTAATTTATAACGTTCCTATTTAAAAATATATTTGCTTCAAACTTACAGTGAATAGTATTGGCTTAAATATTCCAAAGTTATGCTAGGCAATAAAACTGGCAGAAACACACTATATAGATTATTATCCCCTTTGATTTCTTGTATTTCTGATGGCTTAGCGATGGTTAAAAATGGGAAAGTAGTTGAGAGCCCACGTTTCCAACGGCAACGCAATAAACCTAAATTGGCCCGTTTAAGTTCTCAAATGCCTTCAAAAGGATGGTTTTTTAAGTTTTCATTGAGTCTATTACTTATATTAAGTTGTATTTTATTATGGCAAAAATTAGCCAACCCTCGTTGTTTTCCGGTTAAAAATATCAAAATTAGCGGTGATTTAACTTATGTTAAGCAAAGTCATTTGCAAGAAATTATTTTGCCATTTATTGCAAAGGGATTTTTTCGTTTAGATAGTCAAGGATTGAAAGAACAAATTTTACAAGAACCTTGGATAGCGACTGTAAGCATTAAGCGATACTGGCCAGATACGTTGGCTGTAAGTTTTACTACAAAGAAACCCATCGCGTTTATAGGGAAACAAGGTTTATTAGATGAGCAGGGTAATATTTTCATCCCAGATGGAGATCTCGGGGTATTAAATCTACCCATGTTTATGGGACCAATAGGCCAGCAGAAATATTTATTACAAACCTATACTACACTGAATCCCTTATTCAAACAATTAAATTTAAAAATAAAATTATTAAAATTAATGGATCAACAGTATTGGTATCTAAAGTTGGATAATGGCTTAATCGTTTATTTAAATCGTAGCCAACCTAATATACAAATCGAACGTTTGATAGATGTTTATTCAGATGTTATTGCAAGTAAAGTATCTATGGTAGATTATGTGGATCTCCGTTATGCCCATGGGTTGGCAATAAAATTTAAGAAACGAATTTCTTAGAAACATTATGAATGATAGATAATAAGCAGAATTTTTCTAACTCAGTAAGTTATAAGTTTATGTGAAGCATTTAGTTAACAATAAAGAAATGAGCTATATCCTAACAATGAAGTTAAATGGTGAAGTTTGAAAGATCTAGAATTTAATTGAAGGTGAAATAACATGGCAAAGAAACCGATTAAGAATTTAATTGTAGGTTTAGATATTGGCACGTCCAAAGTCAATGCCTTAGTAGGAGAAGTAAAATCCAATGGTATTGAAATTATTGGCATGGGAATTTATCCTTCATTAGGATTAAAACGCGGTGTTGTAGTAAATATTGATGCAACAGTTGATTCAATTCAACAAGCTGTAGGTGAAGCAGAAGCAATGGCAGGAAGCCCAGTTCGAAGTGTGTACACAGGTATTGCCGGAAATCACATACGAAGTTTGAACTCTCACGGAATTGTTGCGATTCAAAATCAAGAGGTGACACATGCCGATGTTGAACGTGTCATTGACGCAGCAAAAGCGGTTGCTATTCCTGCGGATCAAAAAATATTACATATCTTACCCCAAGAGTTTATTATAGATAATCAAGAAGGAATTAGAGAACCTATAGGAATGTCTGGGGTGCGCTTGGAGGCTAAAGTGCATATGGTTACAGGTGCAGTAAGCGCAGCGCAAAATATTATTAAATGTATCCAACGTTGTGGTTTAGAAGTGACGGAAATAATTTTGGAACAACTTGCTTCGAGCCAATCCGTATTAACTGAAGATGAGAAAGAATTGGGTGTATGTTTAATAGACATTGGAGGTGGTACAACTGATATCGCTATATTTACTGAAGGCGCTATACGTTTTACATCGGTTATTCCTATTGCGGGTGATCAAGTCACGAACGATATTGCTGTTGCATTAAGAACGCCGACACAGAGTGCGGAACAAATTAAAAGAAGACATGCCTGTGCATTGCCAGAACTCGCAAACCCAGATGAGCTTGTTGAAGTATCTGGAGTGGGAGATCGTCCTGGCCGCACGCTGACTAAACGTGCTTTAGCAGAAGTAGTGGGTCCACGCTATGAAGAGCTTTTCCATTTAGTAAAAGCAGAATTACATCGAAGTGGTTTTGAAGAGTTTCTCGCAGCAGGTGTGGTATTGACGGGTGGTGCATCTAATGTCAGTGGTAGCGTTGAATTGGCAGAAAAGATTTTTAAATTACCCGTAAGACTTGGCCATCCTCAATATATTACTGGGAATAACGAAGTAACCACGAATGGCATGTATGCAACCAGTACTGGGTTACTACTATATGGCTATCAACAACAATGCGAACAGCGAAAACCTAATGTTTTATTTGGTAAAAAAATAGCACGTATAAAAAATTGGTTATGTGAAAATTTTTAAATAATACTGAAATTCTTTAGGAGTTAACTATGAGCATCGAATTTGATTCCCACAATCCCCCTTTGCAAAATGCTATTATTAAAGTCATCGGTGTTGGAGGTGGTGGTGGGAATGCCCTCGAACATATGTTGGCACAAGATATTACGGGCGTTGAGTTTATATGCGCTAATACCGATGCTCAAGCCTTGAGAAACTCCTCAGCGGAGTGCTTATTACAACTTGGGCAGCAAATTACTAAAGGTTTAGGTGCTGGAGCCAATCCTGAGATTGGCCGTCAAGCAGCTGAAGCGGATAGAGAGCGGATTCGTGCGGCATTAGAAGGTGCAAATATGGTTTTTATCACTGCAGGAATGGGTGGTGGAACGGGAACGGGTGCTGCGCCAGTAGTAGCAGAAATTGCTAAGCAAATGAAAATTTTAACAGTTGCTGTGGTTACTAAACCTTTTGAAATTGAAGGTAAAAAACGATTGCGTTTAGCAGAAGAAGGAATTAAACAACTGAGCCAATATGTCGATTCCTTGATTACAATTCCTAATAATAAACTAATGAGTGTTTTAGATAAGGATATTAGTTTTTTAGATGCATTTAAGGCGGTAAATGATGTATTATTTGGCGCAGTCAAAGGGATTGCTGCATTAATAACCCGTACGGGTTTAATTAATGTTGACTTCGCGGATGTCAAAACAGTGATGTCAGAAATGGGCATGGCAATGATGGGGACTGGAATAGGGACAGGTCCTGAGCGCGCTCGCTTAGCCGCGGAAGCGGCTATTGGCAGCCCATTATTAGAGGATATCGATTTAGCCGGCGCACGAGGAGTACTTGTTAATATTACAGCAGGGCCTGATTTATCGATGCGAGAATTTGGAGAAGTGGGTGAAGTTATTAAGAAATTTACTTCAGAAGAAGCGAATGTTGTTATTGGTACGGTAATAGATTCTGAAATGTGTGAAGAGTTACGTGTTACCATAGTTATAACAGGTCTACAAGGTCATCTTTCCAATGGAATCCCAGGAGGAACAGGAGATGCAAGTCTTGTTAGAGCAGCGGATGGAAGCTTAGACTATCATCAGTTGGAACGTCCTACGGTGCTACGTAAACAAGGTAGTGTTACACCAAGCAAGTCAACAGTGGATAATTCGGCTACTGATATTGAATATTTTGATATTCCGGCTTTTTTACGAAGACAAGAAGAGGTTTCTTAAGGGTGTCCAGAAAAAACAATTCGATTCAAACCGCACGTGCGTTAAAGCAACGTACTTTAAAAAACGTTATTAAAGCGGCAGGTATCACCTTGCATAGTGGTGAAACTGCAATTCTAACTTTGCGGCCGGCTCCTATTAATACCGGAATTATTTTTCGACGGATAGATTTTAATCCCATTGTTGAAGTTCAAGCGTGTGCTGAACATGTCGGTGAAACAACCTTACAAACTACTCTGCTGAAAAATGGAGTTAGAGTGGCAACCATAGAACATTTGATGTCAGCTATGGCGGGTTTGGGCATTGATAATGCCTATGTAGATATTACCGCTTCAGAGATTCCCATTATGGATGGTAGTGCGGGCCCCTTTATTTTTTTGATTCAATCGGCAGGTATTGAAGAGCAAAGTGCTACAAAACGTTTTATACGAATTAAACAAGCACTAAAAGTAACTGATGGCGATAAATGGGCTTTGTTTGAACCCTTCGATGGATTTAAGGTTTCCTTTGAAATTGATTTTAATCATCCTCTTTTTCAAAATCGTAGCCAAAAGGCCAGTATTGATTTTTCGACAACTTCATATATTAAAGAGGTTAGTCGTGCACGCACCTTTGGTTTCATGGCAGATTATGAAAAATTACGTGAGATACGGCTTGCTTTGGGTGGAAGTCTTGATAATGCAGTAGTTGTTGACGAATATAGGGTACTTAATGAAGATGGTTTACGTTATGAAGATGAGTTTGTGCGTCATAAGATTCTTGATGCGGTAGGAGATCTTTATTTATTAGGTCATAGCCTCATTGGTGCATTTAGTGGCTATAAATCCGGTCATGCATTGAATAATTTATTATTGCGCCGTCTATTGAGTAATGCAGATGCTTGGGAATACGTAGAATTTGAAGATGAAATAAGGGCACCACTTGTTTACCGACGAGCTTTAATGGATGCTTATTATCTTAAGGATTAAGCATTTTTATTGAAGGGCTAATTTAGGATCTTAGATAAATTTTAAACTTTAATCAGAGTGTTTACGGTCTGATGCAACACAGTCAATGCCGAGTGAGTAAGTATTACTTTAGCAACTCATCCAAGGCAGCATTAGCTAAACTATCTACCCGTTCATTTTCTGGGTGACCGCTATGTCCCTTGACCCATTCCCAGCGTATTTGGTGGCGTCCTGCCTGAAGAGCTAATTCTTTCCATAAATCAGAATTTTTAACAGGTTTTTTATTTGCAGTGAGCCAAGCTCGCCGTTGCCACTGAGGTAACCATTCAGTAATCCCTTTTTGTACGTATTGTGAATCGGTGCTAAGTAATATTTCACAAGGTTTTTTGACTGCCATTAAAGCTTGAATAGCCGCCATTAACTCCATCCGATTATTAGTAGTGGTTTTTTCTGTTCCAAAAATGGTTTTTTCTGTTCCTTGATACCGAAGGAGGGCAGC
>CASFML010000088.1 GCA_949295795.1 uncultured Gammaproteobacteria bacterium
AAAACTAGATCAGGCAGTTTAGTAACTTTTTTTACAGTTCTAAAGGAAGACCTTCCGCTAGAAGGTTTTTAGCCATTTCATACCGCTCTTCTTGGCGGCCTTTCTCTATACCTAATCTTTCAAAACTTGTCACGTAACTCATCTTAAAGCCCTTCGAGCTCGAGTAATTCTTGTTCAGAAAGACCACTTGCTGATTTAATAGTAGCCAAGGAAACTTTTTGTTTTAATAAATTTCTTACCAACGCTAAAACTTCTTGGCGCCCTTGTTGTAGACCTTGTTGTAGACCTTGTTGTATACCTTGTTGTATACCTTGCTGTTCAATTTTTTGTGCTATAGTACCCATAAACTCTTGTTTATATTCTTCTTTTAACTGTTGAGCAAAAGTCATAATTGTTTTCCTCGCTGGTTCTTCAGGGAAGGCTTTAATTAGCTCTTCAATTAAATGTTGAGCAGCCTTCGGTTCACTGTCATCCTGACTCGTATTTACTATATAGTTTAACATATCCGTAAGATAGGAAATATTCAACTGTTTGATTACATTTTGTACAAACTGACTTTCAAGCAGCTTCCTCATGATAGTTAAGAAATTTTTATCTCTTTGATGCTTAAAAAGCATCTCCATGAGCCCAACTAAACCATGGGTTTTGATTTCCTCATCACTGAGTACTGTTAAATCAATTAGTTTAAAAGGCTTGAAAGCGACTTCTTTTGCAAATTCTGAGTCATCAAAACAATCATAAAGAGAAGTGGAATAAGGGTAAGGCGATTTTTCTCCATGATATATGCAAAATGGCAAAATAATAGGTAGCTTCTTATATCCTTGTTTAAGATGCTCATAGCTTAAAGAAACAATGGCATGAAGAAAACGAAAAGCCATTAATGGGTCATCAGTTGATTGATGTTCTAATAAGAAAAACAGATATCCCGTCGAACTATTAATAAGACATTTATAAATAATATCACTATGAATCTCACGGAGCTGAGGGACAATGAAACTTTTCTCAGTTAATTGTAGAGAATGTATATCAATTTTTTGGTAAATATTTGATGGCAAATAGGTTTTTAAAAAATCAATTGCTACTTTTTTGTTTTTAAGGTTTTGCTTAAAAAATTTATCATGAGGGTGATGAATAGTAATTGTCACTTCTTGTTATCCTTATTTTGTGATTTAGTGAAAGAAGCTTATCTCAACATGTCCTAAATGGTAATAATCAATCGATATTTTAAATAAGTGATTACTTTTTTATGTATTCTTTCATTAAGCTTTCCAAAACTTCTTGCATTTTTTTTCCTTTAGCAGAAACTTTAGCTTTAAATGTATTTCTAAGATCTTCTGAAACAACAAAACTCATGTGAACTAATTTCCCTTTGTTTTGTTGAGAAGAAGATTTTTTAACTAACATTGATTATACCTGCTAAATGAAATAACAAAACAAATTAATCCCGTGCATAGTTTAGCACTTTGAAAATAATTTACAAAAAATTATATTTGCATTTGCAAAAATGACTAAAATGATTTATATTTAAATTGAGTATAAAAAAGCGCCGATAGTTAGGACTGGCATCCCAACTACCAGCTAACCACAATCTACTTCAAAGGAGTAAATCATGGCTAAAGTCATAGTAGATCATTCCGCTCGGATAGAGCAATTCTTACATGAACTTAACTTTAGAACTGCCCAGATGGGCGAGCAAGTTCAGTCACTTGAAAAGCAAGTTATTTCTCAAATCAGTCGTTTAATTTATGAACTTGATAAAGAAAGAAATCAATCCAAAAAGTTCATCCCTATTTTTGATCGAGAAAATTTTTATCAATGGAATGAACGTTATCTAGATAAGTTTAATAAAACTTTACTTAAATTATTTTTAGAAACCCGCCAATACGAAAAGCTTTTACATAATTACTATCTGGCTATCCTCCGAATTAAACAGGAGGTAGCTCATGCGTAACTTTAGAAGAAAATTCATACCATATATAGCACTTGGCAATAGGGTTCATTCTAGTGATGCTACACCTTATATGACCAATAAAAATAAACCGCTTTGGGGGAGTTTTGATGCTCTCATTGAACAAGCCGTCGTGCATCAGAAAGCTTCTCGCTACTGTGATTTGAATGAAGAAATGAAATGGGCTTTGGCTGTTGCAACACTTCGAGAAAATAAAACAGAGATCCTTGATGCAGAGTATGAGCATTTCAATCAATTAGTCGCCGATGTCTTAGTCACTCGAGGTTCTTTTAAAAGCTTACGAAGACTCTATAACGAACTTGTCGAAACACTGATCAAATCCAAGCCTTCAAAAGATGCCCATGTGGCTTATTGCATTGATACTGCCTTAGAAAAAGAAGAAGACAAGCAAGCTAATTATGCGGCTGAAGAAGCGCAGAATAAAGGAGGCTTTTATGTTAAAGATTATAGCTTCTGAAAAAGCCATTCAACCGGGTATGTATGATCTCTTTATAGAAGATTATCACAATGGCCCGGGTATCAGCCGTAGTGGTTTAATGGAACTTAAACGTTCGCCTTACCATTATTGGTGTCGCTATCTTAATCCTGACTATAAATCAGAACCCTCATCACCAGCTCAGATACTAGGTAATGCCTTACACACCTTAATCTTAGAACCGCATCAGTTTGAAGAACGTTACTTTGTCATGCCTGGATTTAATAAAGCCACCAAAGAAGGCAAAGCACATTGGCAAACGATCCAATTTGAATTAGGTAATAAACAAATTCTATCTTCAAATCACTATCAGATTGTGCAGAGGATGGCAGAGAGTTTTCAAAAACATGAATTGGCAAGCCAGTTTCTTGAAAAGGCAGAAATAGAACAATCCATCTACTGGAATGATCCAGAAACCGATGTTTTATGTAAATGTCGGCCTGATATTTTACGCGCTAATTTAGTTGCTGATTTAAAAACCACTCAAAATGGATCGGCTAAATCTTTTTCAAAAGCAATGTATGATTATGGCTATCACATTCAAGCGGCAATGATTCAAGAAGCGCTGATCGAAATAAAGAAAGTGAAGATAAAAGATCTTCTCTTTTTAGTGATTGA
>CASFML010000089.1 GCA_949295795.1 uncultured Gammaproteobacteria bacterium
CCTCTACGAAAACAAAAACAGTTATACTCTTCGTCCTTGCTGGGGTTTATTTTTCATGCAAAATTCATTAACACAACTTTATAAATCTTCTTTAGTTTTACTCACTGATTTTTACCAACTGACGATGGCCTATGGTTATTGGAAAGCGGGTATTCACGAGCGCGAAGCTGTTTTTTATCATAGCTTTCGGCAAGCTCCTTTTAATGGCAGATACGCCATTTGTGCAGGATTAGGCACGTTAATTGATTATTTACTCAATTTTAAGTTTACTAGAGATGACATCGATTATTTAGTCAGATTAACCGATACACATGGTAATGCATTATTTCATGCCGATTTTTTGCAGTATTTACAACAACTCAGTTTTTGTTGTGATATTGATGCGGTTGCAGAAGGAACCGTGGTTTTTCCACAAGAACCGTTAATCCGTGTTAAAGGACCCTTATTACAATGTCAGTTATTAGAAAGCATTTTACTCAATATCATTAATTTTCAAAGTCTTATTGCGACGAGCGCCGCACGCTTATTACAAGCGACACGCGGTGAACCGGTATTAGAATTTGGATTACGTCGCGCGCAAGGTTTTGATGGTGCTTTAATGGCTAGTCGTGCCGCTTATATTGGCGGTTGCAGTGCTACATCAAACGTGTTGGCAGGAAAATTATTAGACATTCCGATACGTGGAACCCATGCGCATAGTTGGGTGTTAAGTTTTGCTACTGAACTAGAAGCCTTTCGTGTTTATGCACAGACCTTTCCGGATCGCTGTATTTTTTTAGTGGACACCTATAACACGCTGCAAGGCGTAAAAAATGCAATTAAAATTGCCGAGGAATTAAAGCCGAATGGGTTTAAATTAGCGGGAATACGTTTGGATTCTGGCGATCTGGCTTATTTAAGTCAAGCGGCGCGCCAACTTTTAGATGCCGGGGGTTATGAAGATGCTGTCATAGTGGGTAGTAACGATCTGAATCCTTCAGTTATTACCAGTTTAAAAGAACAAGGCGCGAGTATTAATGTTTGGGGCGTGGGTACGCATTTGATAACCGCTTACGAACAACCCGCACTCGAAGGTATTTATAAGCTGAGTGCGATTAAATCAGTAGCGGGTATTTGGGAAAATAAGCTTAAATTATCTGAACAAACCATTAAAATTTCCACTCCAGGAATTTTATCAGTACGACGTTATTACGCGGATAAAGTAGATGGTTTAGCGATGGCTGATGTAATCTATGATGAAGGCTTAGGCGTTTCAGAACAGACTATCACGATTATTGATCCTATCGATCCTACGAAAAGGCGCGCGATTTCCTCAGCCGCTCCGCACCGTGATTTATTAGTTCCGATATTTCGTCAGGGGAATCTTGTCTATAAACAACCTTCTCTAAAATCGAGTCAAGAAAAAACCCAACAAGAATTACAACAATTTCATGAAAGTATTCGGCGCTTACTTAATCCTCATGCGTATCCGGTGGGTCTAGAGGAAAATCTTTATAATTTAAAATTAAAACTTATCTTAAAAGCCAAAGCATCTGTAAGTAAATAATTATTCAAATTGGTGCATTTTTAAAATACTAATATTTTTATCTAAAATAGCAAAAAAAGTGTATAAAGTTTTTCTTTTGCGCATGTTTTTTTGCATTATTGATTCAATCCAATATAAATTTTTCATTTTTTACTAAAAAATAATAAAAAAATTTAATCTATAAAATATCAAAAATTTTATGTTAATTATTAGAACAAAAAACATATTTATTTGAGAAATTCTTAATTTGAAAAATTAGTTTGCGAGTATAGTATTTACTTTTCTCTTTCCTGAGTAACAAAAAGGGTTTAAAATAAAATCGATACAAAGCAGTCGGTTTTAAGGTGTAAGTTGAATTAAATATAATAATGTTCATCGTTCCAGGAATCACTTTTATGAAAAAAGCCTTGATCTTAGTGGATTTACAAAATGATTTTATGCCTGGTGGATCCTTAGCAGTGGATCATGCAGACGAAGTGATTCCGGTGGCAAACCGGGTTCAACAGCATTTTAAGTATGTCATTGCAACCCAAGATTGGCATCCTGAAGATCACAGTTGTTTTGCAAAGAATCATAAAGGACGCTTTCCAGGTGAATTTATTCATCAAGCAGGGTTATCACAAATACTTTGGCCCGTACATTGTGTACAAAATACTAAAGGTGCGGAATTTGTAAAAAGTCTAAAATTAGATCACATTATTAAGGTATTTCGTAAAGGAAGTAATCCCGAAATTGATAGCTATAGTGGTTTTTTTGAAAACGATCATCAAAAAGAGACTGGCTTAGCTGAATTTCTCAAAGAATTGCAGATTACCGAACTGTACATTATGGGTGTTGCAACCGATTATTGCGTGAAATACACCGTATTAGATGCTTGTAAACTGGGTTTTAAAACCTATTTAATTGAAGATGGATGTCGGGCCGTGAACGTTAACCCAGAAGATGGACGTTTAGCTATTTCTGAAATGAAAACGGTTGGCGTAGAAATCATTCAAAGTGATGAAGTCGAAGAGGAAGTTAACTAATTTTTTCTAAATGCGAAAAGACGCAGACAACTAAAAATAATCAAATATTTTTTTTAGTTCAAGGCGAATGATAGTTGAGCAACGCAATGTACTGGTAAGTACACGAGTAGCGGTAGTAACATTTAAACGCACTA
>CASFML010000090.1 GCA_949295795.1 uncultured Gammaproteobacteria bacterium
GAAATTAAAAGTAAATTTGAAACGGGCTTTAACGTTATCGAGGAAGAAAAAGCTGAATTTAATTTATATCCTGAATATGAAAATATTGGCGCAACTCCAAAAAAGGTTGTAGAACATTTACCTTTTAAAAGCAAATCTTCTTTTACGCCACGTAAACCGCTTAAACCACCACGATCGACACCTCGACAGCTCCAAACTTCATCAACTAATGAATATGAGAATATTGAATATGTAAGGCAGAAACCTATACAAGTTGCAAAAATTCGATCCACTCGAAAGAAGAAAATTAAAACACGAAGAGCTAAACCACTTGAAATATTACCCTCTATTAACGAAGATTTTTCTAAGCTTAGTTTATCTTTACCAGAACCAGAATATGCCAATATTGTTTCGAGAAATCTCGCAACAGAGTATTTCCTACCCGATAATACAAGCTCTCAGTCCATTTTAAGCGAAAATGTTCTTTACCCTAGCCAAGACTTCAATCAAGATAATTATGACTATGTGATAGATAACTCTTTATATATTGATTTTTTTCAAAGGACAGGGCAATAATAAACTGATTTTTCATTTGAAGCTAAATCATTAGTTACTTCTAAATTGAAAAAAGAAGACGAAGCATTTTCTTTAAAAACAAATTTATCTAATAAAAAATCAACTCCCTCGATATCGAATCCATTTATTTCAAAAAAAATAAAAAAATTAAGTGAAAAACCTACATCCGTTTTACTTCCCTTAAAAGAAGACGAACCCATATTTGCTAATATAACTCAACGTAATTCGGATGGCACAATTGAATGGGAAACTTGGCACGCTGATGAGCACCCCCCCATTCAATCGCACTCTGAATCAAAGCCTAAACTCTCTAAGTTATTACCAAAAAATTTAAACTTTTGGTCAAAGCCATCGAAAAAAAATCAGGATTTAGAAGAAACAAATGTTTTAGAGGTAAAAAAACCATTTCCATCTCTGTGACGCGATACCCAAAAAATACTTGGGATACTAATTAAATTTAAAATTAGACCTTAAGTTTTATATTGAATAAAGTTTAAACCCCACTTCTTCTTTGAAGAAATTTTATTCAATAATTTGCTACTGAGTCAACAATTTTGGCCGGTGGTAACAGGTAACAGCTCTATCAAATTGATGCCTAGTCAATACTCATTGTCGCACGACTAGCTCAAATACGAGACCTCATAATCTCTACCATGTCCTTATTCACCAAAATAAAAAACGTGCTTAACCTACACTAGATCTAAATACAAACGATGCAAATGTTGATAATGTGTTCTTGAATAAGAAGTGGCAGCTGCATAAAGGATATTTGGGGGTAAACAAAGTATGGAGATCAAGCCTGCAATAACTTTTGAAAAATTCATTCAACCCTCATTGGCTATCTATTCTTAATAAATTTAATTTAGTTAAAAAGCTAATAAATAGAGTAATATTCTGTTTTTAAAATTTTTTTACATAAAAATGGCAATAAGGCCTTTTTTGAGTTTTTTCATAATAATTTTGATGATAATCTTCTGCTTTCCAGAATTTTGTAGCGGGTGTAATTTTAGTAACTACTTTAAAGCCCTTTTCTTTTAATACATTAACCAATTTTAAGGCAATTTCTTTTTGTCTAGGTGTTGTATAAAAAATTTCAGAGCGATATTGATTCCCTTCATCGGGCCCCTGTCGATTTAATTGTTCTGGATCATGGATCTCAAAAAAACGTTTAACTAAGGTTTCATAATTTACTTTGTTTGGATCAAAAATGATTTCCACTGCTTCCGCATGCCCGGTGGGCTGAGTACAGACTTCTTCATAGGTAGGGTTAGATGTTTGACCACCGATATATCCAGATAGAATTGAAATAATTCCAGGAAGCTGTTTCATCAAATATTCAACTCCCCAAAAACATCCCCCTGCAAAAATAGCTGTTTCAGTCTTGGAGTCACTACCATCTGCAGTTTTCTCGAGATCTTTTGCCGATGAATTTTTAGGAATAAATTCTAGAGATATGGAATTCACACAATGTCGGATATTTTTAGGTGTCAAACCTTCACCAGCAAAGACATGACCAAGATGTGCACCACATTTCGCACATGTAATTTCAGTACGGTGACCATCGGGATCAGATATTCGTTTAATTGCATGAGGTATTTCATCATCAAAACTAGGCCAGCCTGATCCAGAATCAAATTTCGCCGAAGAATGATAGAGTAATGCTCCGCATTGCTTACAGACATAATCCCCATTTTCATCAAATCGATAATATTTTCCTGAATAAGCAGGCTCAGTACCTTTTAACAAGATAACTCTTTCTTCCTTGGGCGTAAGTTTTTTCATGATAAGTTTATCAAGCTCTTTAATACTCTAGTTTATAAAGTATAGATCAAACCTAATAGCATCACACTATGGATTCAATCTAAGTTTTTTAAGAACATAAAAAAACCCGCTTATAAAAAGCGGGTTTCTTATTGAACTAATTTGATTAATTTAAGCGACTTCAGCCAAGTTAATCGTTTCTTGTCCTTTTTGCCAATTGCATGGACAGAGTCCACCATCCTGTAGAGCATGAAGTATCCGTAATACTTCTTTAGGATTACGCCCGACACTCAAGTCTGTTACCATGCTAAAACGAATAACGCCTTCGGGATCAATAATAAAGGTAGCTCGTTGTGCAACACCCGCATCATTATCTAGAATCCCCAAACTATTACATAAATCATGCTTAATATCGCTCAGCATAGGAAACGAAAGATCATGCAAACTCTTATTATATTGTCGCCAAGCACGATGGACAAACTCATTGTCGGTACTGCCACCTAATAACACTGCATTACTTTCCTTGAATGTAGCATTAAGTTCATTGAATGCTACAATTTCAGTAGGACATACAAAAGTGAAATCCTTAGGCCAAAAAAACAGGATTAGCCACTTCCCGGGATAAGAAGCATGAGTAATCTCCGTAAAAGCCTTGTCGATATCAATATCAACAGTCGCTGTGAGCTTAAATTCAGGTAATTTATCACCTACTTTTAGCATTGACATACCGTTATTTTCCTCTTATTTCATTTAGTGAGAATCTACAATTATAATTTTTTTAACAAACACCTAATGGGGAGCTTCTAGAACCAGGAAAACAGATAAGAATTAATAAATCTTTAACTGTTTCTACACTACCCATTGCATCTACAGCGTAAGTATAACAGCCCTTCATCCATTAAAGAAATAATTTTTCTCTATCTAATCGATAGTCATTCTCAATGGATGATTTCTTAAATAAAGCCAGAATTAGCTGGAATAGGGCCTGATTTGTGACTGCTGAACACAATAAAATAGAGCTTAAATCAGACAAGATTTGGTCTTTAAGCACTTCCAGATGCTCCTCTCTTTCTCTTGCATCCTTCCAAAAATCAATATTTTCATTGTCACAGATATCATCTTGGATTTGAAAAGCCAAACCAATGGTATTGCCCACTTTTTTAAGGGTTAAAAGGCTTGCTTCTGGCAAATCAGCAACTACAGCGGGCAATTGAAAAACAGCTACGAATAAAGCTCCGGTTTTTAGGGAGTGGATGTTTTCCGCACTGGTTTTACCTAAATAAGCAAAATCACTAAAATCCATTGCTTGCCCTGCCACCATCCCCCAGGGTCCGGCAGCTTTTGTCAATATACTAAGCATTTTTACAATTTTAGCAGAAGGTAATGGCGCTTTAACCAGCACATCAAAGGCCAAGGCTTGTAAAGCATCACCTGCCAATATGGCCATAGTCTCGCCAAATTGTTTATGGCAACTAGGCTTTCCTCGACGCCAATCATCATTATCCATACTCGGTAGATCGTCATGAATTAATGAATACGCGTGAATTAATTCAATCGCACAGGCAGCATGATCTAAATCCTGTAAACCTAACCCCAAAGCAGCTCCTAAAGTATAAATAAATAAAGGTCTTAAACGTTTTCCACCATTTAAAACTGCATATTGCATTGCATCATATAAAGGTTTTGATAATGGCGAAGGGATCGATAAATAATTCGCCAATAAACGATTAATGCGTTCTTGATAACTTACAAACTGAGTTTCTATATTCACTAAACTAATTCTTCATTTATTTTAAAGGCTAACAATTCACTTTCCTGATTAACATCATTTGCATCAGGACTTGTTAAAATTTGGACCTTTTGCTGAGCTTGCTCTAAAGCTAATCGGCAATCTTTTATTATGCTGACTCCACGACTAAACTGTTCCAGAGACTCTTCTAAAGTGGAGTTGCCACGTTCCAATTGTTCAGCAATTTTTTCAAGTTCCTTTAAACCGTTTTCAAACTGAAAACCCTTATTTTTCTTTGTTTTTGACATAAAAGCGACCTCATTTTTATGCTTCATTCATAGAGCAGAATTAAACCTTAGTTATGAAGCTCAAACTTAAGCTTAACGATTATGAAAGCCTTATAAAATGATGTCAAATAATGCCAATGTGTTATCATCAATTATCATAGAATAGACACCTAAAGTACTTAATTCAGAATTGAGATTTTTTCAATAAAAACGCTTTGCCATGGAGTGGCCTTAATTTTAATTTCATTCTGGATTAAAGACCCAGCTTGAATAATATAGTCTTCAGGAAACTTATAGATGTTTTTGAAAAAAATTCTAATTTGTTTGAGCTTACTATTTTTATCCCCTTTATGTCGGGCAAATGATGTCCATGAATACCATTTGAAAAATGGATTAACGTTATTGATTGAAGAGGATCATCGAGCTCCAATAGTCATCTCAGAGATATGGTATAAGGTCGGCAGTAGTTATGAATCTAACGGAATAACAGGAATATCACATGCTTTAGAGCATATGATGTTTCGGGGAACCAAAAAATTTGGACCAGGTGTGCTTGAAAAGATTGTTTCTGAGAATGGCGGAGAACAAAATGCATTTACCGATTCAGACTTCACAGCATATTATCAAAAATTTTCTGCCGATAAGTTAGCAGTTAGCTTTGAATTAGAAGCTGATCGAATGCGAAACTTGTTATTGCGCCAACCTGATTTTCTTAAAGAAATTCAGGTTGTGATGGAAGAAAGGCGAATGCGAGTCGACGATAATCCTCAAGAAATCCTATTAGAACGTCTGAATGCCGCTGCTTTTGTTGCAAGCCCATATCATCATCCTGTTATTGGCTGGAAAAATGATTTACAAAATATGACGGTTGACGATTTGCGTAAATGGTATGAAACCTGGTATGCCCCTAATAATGCAATATTAGTTGTTGTCGGCGATGTAAAGCCGAAACAAGTCTACGAACTCGCACAAACCTATTTTTCTAATTTGAAACCAACCACTCTCCCTAAACTAAAACCCGAAAAGGATCTATCTCCCTTAGGAGAAAAACGTCTCATCATTCGGACCCCAGCCCAATTGCCATGGTTAGCTATGGCTTATCCGGTTCCAGTCATTAAGCAAGCTTCAAATAACCAGGACCCCTACGTTTTACATGTTATTGCCACATTATTATCAGGAGGCAATAGCGCTCGTTTTGCGAAAAATCTTGTTCGTGATCAACAAATTGCTGCCGAGGCAAATGCATTTTATAGCCCTATAAGCCCCTTAGACAGCTTATTTTTATTGCAAGCTACACCCACATCGGGTCATAGCCTATCAGAACTTGAATCTAGCTTATTAAAACAAATCAAACAATTACAAACCTTTGGTGTAAATCCTGAGGAATTGGCTCGTGCAAAAGCACAAATAGCGGCTAATAAAATCTATCGAGACGATTCGATAACGGCTAA
>CASFML010000091.1 GCA_949295795.1 uncultured Gammaproteobacteria bacterium
AACTTGAGATTAAACCAAGAGTTAGAAAGTTACTTAGTTTTTTTATTGGGGTATTATAATCATAAACCGGATATTGCCAGTTCGGTTTTAGCAAAAGAATTTCTTACCGGCATGACTGAGAAATGCTCAAAAAAACGAGAATGTTTGCGTGAGGTGGGAGATAAATGTTTATTATTTGCTGGTTTTTTTCCTGAGCAGGCTGAAAAAAAACATGTCAAAGTTAAGTATTTTGTTGAACTTGGACAATCCGCTTATATCCAAGTAGCCAGTTTGTCAAAAGCTGCTTCCGCTTCACTTTATAATGCTTTAAGTTATGATTTTATTAGCTTGATGGAAGTCTTACATGTCATTAGGGGCTTCAGCGATCCATCAAATGATTTAACTCCTTTGCAAGCCCTGGAATTATGGACTGATGCTAAAAGTCAGTATGCTTTAAAGTTGCTACGCAAACATACACCTTATCCTCCCTTTATAGGGTCACAACTTAAACAATAGACTCTATTTTACTTAACTACCCAAAGTACGGGTTAAAAACTTTAATTAATTTCCTATCTAAATTTCTCGGTAATTTAAATTCTTAAACAGATTTAAAATTTTGTGAATTATTAATAGAATAAGTCATTTTCTTGCTCAAAATCTGCAAGCTAGTTAAGATAGTACGATTAGAACAATCATCCTATATGCCAGATTCTTCATTGAGCAATAAAATGCATGAGATATTGACTACAGATTTTGGTTATCAAAGTATTCCCGTGGGTGAAAAAAATAGCCGAGTGGCTGAAGTTTTTCAATCGGTTGCGGATAAATATGATCTTATGAATGATCTTATGTCATTTGGCTTGCATCGCTTATGGAAAAAATTCACGGTGGAATTAGCTCAACTTCGTCATGGGGATAGTGTACTTGATGTGGCGGGCGGAACCGGTGACTTAATAAAAGCATTTATTAAGAAAATTGGACATGAGGGAAATGCTATTTTGTTAGATATAAATGCGGCAATGCTAGATGTTGGCCGGGATCGCCTTTTAAATAATGGGTTAACCGAAGTAAAAATTATCCAAGCAAACGCAGAATATTTACCCTTTGCTGAATCAAGTTTTGACTGTTTAAGCATTGCTTTTGGATTACGGAATGTAACCCATAAGAAGATTGCACTCCAGGCCATGTATAGAGTTTTAAAGCCCGGCGGTCGATTACTTGTTTTAGAATTTTCGAAACCGATATTGGGTTCTTTAGAAACTTTATATGAACGTTATTCGTTCGATCTTTTACCTAAATTAGGAGCATGGATAGCCAATGACGAAGCGAGTTATCGTTATCTAGTTGAATCTATACGCCGCCATCCCGACCAAAAATCGCTTCAGAAGCTTATTTTGAATGCAGGTTTTGATGAATGTGAATACTATAATCTTAGCGGGGGAATAGTTGCCTTACACAGAGCGTGGAAATTTTGATTGGCTCCAATATAATAATAGCAGCTCAAGAAGCGATACTTAATCGTTATCTAAGTCTTGATCCAGAATCTAAACAACATTTGCGCCAATTATCTGGGAAAGTAATACGGATAGAATTGGGCTCTCTAACCTATTATTGGCTTTTTAAGTCTGATTTAATTTATTTAAATAAAGATTATAATGGACCTGCGGATTTGATATTACGCGGTTCAACTTTTGATTTTTTACGCATGGCTTTTATAAAGAAAGATGAAGCGCATACAAACATCCCGCTAGAAGTAGTGGGTGATATGGAGTTTGGGAAGCAATTTAGAGAGTTTTTTTTAAATCTAGAAATTGATTACGAAGAGCAATTATCAAAAATTGTAGGTGATACTTTAGCTTATCCAATGGTTCAAGCACTTAAAACAATAAAATTTTGGGCTAGACAAAATATAGAAAATTTTGGTCAAAATGTGACAAATTATGTTCAAACAGAAATGAATTGGTTGGTCACAGACGAAGAATTACAACTTTTTTTTTCCGATGTTGATGATCTACGCGACGATTGTGCTCGATTAGAAGCTCGATTTGAAATTTTACAAAAAGGATGGGAAGAATGAAAGCTATCTCTCATCTGGTACGTTTGATGCAGATTAGTTGTATTCTTTTTCGATATAATTTAGATGAATTTGTCTATTCACTTGATCTATTCAGACCTTTACGTTTTTTTGTGTCCCTAAATCCATATCGAAAATTTAGTAAAAAATTGTCTCGAGGAGAAAGAATTCGACTTGCCTTAGAAGATTTGGGCCCCATATTTGTTAAATTTGGCCAAACGTTATCAACGCGCCGCGATTTTATTCCTATTGATATTGCCGATGAATTAGCAAGATTGCAGGATCGCGTGCCTCCTTTCCCAGGAGAAGAAGCGAAATCTATTGTTGAAACGTGTATTAGAAAACCCATCACTGAAGTATTTTCTGAATTTGATATTAAGCCTTTGGCGTCAGCTTCAATTGCACAGGTCCATAGTGCAAAGTTATTGACAACAAGCCAAGAAGTAGTTGTTAAAGTTTTGCGGCCGGGTATTTATAAAAAAATAAATCGCGATATTGATTTATTGTATGCTTTAGCAGATTTGGCTTTACGTTATTGGCGGCCTGCTAAGCAACTGAGACCCCGTGAAATTGTTGCAGAATTCGAAGCTTGTTTAAAGGATGAATTAGATTTACTACGAGAAGGTGCTAATGCATCCCAATTACGACGTAATTTTTCTAATTCTGATTTGCTTTATATTCCAGAGGTTTATTGGCCATATACCTCTCATAAAGTGCTTGTCATGGAACGTATTTATGGTATCTCAATTTCTGATATCCCTGCTTTAAAAAAACAAGGAATTAATTTAAAAAAATTAGCTGAAAGAGGCGTTGAAATTTTTTTTACACAAGTTTTTCGTGATTGTTTTTTTCATGCCGATATGCATCCCGGTAATATTTTTGTTTCAACTAAAAATAAAGAAAATCCCCAATATTTGGGGGTTGATTTCGGCATTATGGGAAGCTTAAGCCCAGAGGATCAGCGCTATCTCGCTGAAAATTTAATGGCATTTTTTAACAGAGACTACCGTCGAGTAGCTCAATTACATATTGAATCGGGTTGGATTGCAGAAAACACTAGAATTAATGAATTTGAAGCAGCCATTCGTACGGTATGTGAGCCTATTTTTGAAAGGCCTTTAAAAGAAATTTCTTTTGGTCAATTACTTTTAAGATTATTTCAAACGGCTAGACGATTTAATATGGAAGTACAGCCGCAATTAGTACTATTACAAAAAACTTTGTTTAACATAGAAGGTTTAGGACGTCAGTTATATCCAGACTTAGATTTATGGAATACGGCTAAACCTTTCTTAGAGCATTGGTTACGAAAACAAATTGGACCTCGAGCCTTCGTACGAAAAATTCGAGAATATGCTCCTTACTGGGCAGAAAAAATTCCTGAAATTCCGGATTTAATCTACCATGTGATGCTCGAGTTACGTCATTTAAAAAAACAACCCGAATGCATTTCTTGTTCAAACAAAAAAGCAAAGGAAAAAATAAATAAAAAATCTTTCTGGTTTATAGGGCTGGGAATAGCCACTGCATGTCTATTTTGGGTTTTGCTAGATCTAAGTTTTAAAAGCATCATGCATTTAGCTTCTCCCTATTTATGGATTTTAGGTTTGGGTGGTTTGGGATTGTTTTTTGGCGCGATGATTAATTTACGAAAATTAAATTAATTTTAATTTAAACACGGAGTGTTTATGGGATTTTATGGACTCAATCTAATATCCTTCTTTTTCATATTTTTGATCGCATTATTTTTATTTGGTCCTAGATGTTTACATATAATTTTAAAAGATTTGAGTAGCTCATGGTATAACTGCATTAAGATTTTATTAAAATTTTTTAATGAAAAATCAAATGATAATAAAGCCGAATCCGAAACAGATATTACTAGTAGATGATGATGAATTGTGTTTAAAAATATTAAGTCAATATTTAGATGAAGGGCAATATTCATACATAGCTTGTAAAAATGGCCAGTTTGCTTGGGACTATTTACAACAGAATCCCGATAAATTTTTTGTAGTTTTAAGCGATAGAATTATGCCTAATCTTCATGGTTTACAGTTATTGGCACGCATGCAGAAAAAAGCATTAAACATTCCATTAATATTATTTTCAGGTGAGGCGAGTAAAGAAGAAAGATGTGAGGCTATAGCTCAAGGGGCCTATGATTTTTTTTATAAACCAATATCCAAGGAATTACTTTTTTCTTTGCTGAATAAAATAAAGAAAAAATTATTATAGATAAGCTATTATATAAAATAATTATCTGAAGGAATTTAATATGTTAGATGTTACAACTAATGAAGAATTTTCAAAAAAAGAAGATATTTTTTTTGCTGCAGAATGTGATCGTAATGATATAATTTATTCCTTTTTAAAAAAAGGATTAGATGTCAATATTCAAGATGAAAAGGGTGATACTCTTTTACACTATGCGACGAGAAGGGGAAATGTTTCTCTAATCAAGCATTTGTTTAAACATGGTGCAAAAATTATCCTAAATAAAAAAAATCGTTCCCCATTGTTAGATGCCTATGCAAACGGAGAAACCGAAATTGCGAATGACATTACAAAGTTTGTAATTCAAAAAAATTCAATAAAAAATCTTATTTCAAATCAAAATATTAAAAAAGTAGATACAAATGAACAACACAAGTTAAAGTTATTTGTCAATGATTTGATAAAACATTTAAGAAAAAACTATTTAGATCGAAATATTCCTATGCGATTTTCAGCTAAGCATAATGAAAGAGCCAGATCATTAATTATTGCAGCACGTCGATGTAACACGCTTAACGAATTTAATGAATTATTAAACAACCAACTTAGTTTATTTAATAACGCACCTAAACGATCTTTACCCAATGGGTTAATTGCTGAACGATGGTCTGAAGTTATTAAGAATAAACCCATTAATGTTAATAAATCACAGTTTTATAAAACCTTAAATATTTTTGTTATCGACAAGTTTAGTAATAATAAGGTAAATAACGGAAATGTAAGAGATGTTCTTGATCGCTAGATTTCTTTGAAAACCTGAGTAAAGGCTCTAAGCTGAATTTTTGACCTATATAAAAACTTGCAATTTTTTTGCACACCTCTAAACTAGACGCTTAAATCTAAGAGCTGTGCTATGAAAATTATTTTAGCTAATCCCCGCGGTTTCTGCGCCGGTGTTGATCGTGCCATAGAGATTGTTAAAAGAGCATTAGAGCTGTTTGGTGTACCTATCTATGTTCGTCATGAAGTCGTTCATAATCGAATTGTTGTTGCCGATTTAGAACAAAAAGGAGTAATTTTTGTTGAAAATATCAGTGATATTCCTCAAGGAGCCACTGCTATCTTTAGTGCCCATGGTGTTTCTCAAGCAGTTCGAGAAGAGGCCGAACAACGTAATTTAAAAGTTTTTGATGCGACATGCCCTCTGGTAACGAAAGTTCATATGGAGGTAGCCCGTTATAATCGTTTAGGTCATGAGTGCATCTTAATTGGCCATGCTGATCATCCCGAAGTTGAGGGAAGCTTAGGACATTATGATAATCCAGCTGGAGGAATCTATTTAGTAGAAAATATTCAAGACATTGCTTCGTTAAAGGTTAAAAATTCTCTTTTATTAAGCTATGTTACACAAACGACTTTGTCACTTGATGATACAAAAACTATTATTCAGGCATTGAAACAGCGTTTTCCACAAATTGCTACGCCTAAGAAGGAGGATATTTGTTATGCAACGCAAAATCGCCAAATTGCCGTTAAAGAATTAGCAAAACAGTGTGATATGGTATTAGTTTTAGGGTCTGTGAATAGTTCTAATTCTAATAGATTGAAGGAGTTAGCAGAACGTTTAAATAAGCCGGCGTATTTAATTGATAGTGCTAAAGATATCGAGGCGAATTGGGTAATCGGTAAAGAATCCATAGGTATTACTGCCGGTGCATCTGCTCCGGAATTTTTAGTTCAAGAGGTTATAAAATATATCAAAACATTTTCTAATTGGCAGGGATGTTCAGTTTCTGAGTTAGTTGGAGTAGAAGAAAAGGTTGCTTTTGCTCTTCCACGTGAGTTACGGTTATTACCCGCGGCTGATTAAGAAAATTGAAGGGTAGAAATTATTTAAGGAATTTGCTCATTTTTTTACCATCAACAGACTATTTTTATTTCCCCAAATATATTTAAATAAACCTCCACCCATAATTCCACCCAGTAAAGGAGCGAGCCAAAATAGCCAAAGCTGATGTATCGCCCATCCACCTACGAACAATGCCGGGCCTGTGCTTCTGGCAGGATTAACAGAGGTATTTGTAACTGGAATACTAATTAAATGTATTAAGGTCAAAGCTAAGCCAATAGCTAAGGGAGCAAAATGACTGGGTAATTGAGGGTTCGTTACTCCTGCAATAACGATTAAAAATAAAAAACTCATACTTACTTCGCAGATAAAACATGCGAGCAGTAAATAATGTCCTGGAGAATGAAGTCCATAGCCATTGCTTGCAAAGCCATTTTGTAAATCAAATCCTGATTGCCCACTTGCAATCAGATATAAGACTGTAGCGGCTAGTATTCCACCAGTTACTTGAGCAATAATGTAGCTAGGAACTTCTTTAAAGCTAAACCTACCTAGCTGCCCAAAGGCCTAAAGAAACGGCGGGATTTAAATGACAACCAGAGATAGGGGCAAAAACACAACACATGGTTAGTAAACTTAAACCAAAAGCAAAAGCTACACCTAGAAAACCTACACCAACTTGAGGGAATTTTGCTGCTAACACAGCACTACCGCATCCACCTAATACTAACCAAAAAGCGCCTAAAAATTCTGCTAAAAGTTTTCTTAGCATATTAAATCTCCTTGAAATTTAGAAGAAGTGTAGCAGTCGGAAAACATTTTTCATCTTTATCATAATTTGATTAGCAAAGAAACTTAATCTCTTACCAACATTTTTTTGAGCCATTACCCGCATTAGTCATTTCTCCTAAATGATTTAGCATGAAAAGATGACATTCTGGATCGGGAAATTTAGATTCGGCGAATAGTTGATAACTCCTAGCAGTACTTTTTATAGTTAAGTGGTAAAAATTCTTTTCAGTAATGTCATTTAGGTGCAACTTACTAAAGTTCGCATCCGCATAACTCTTATTATTTGCTAGATAATAAACCTCCATTTGGTTAGCAAGGTTAATTAAAGCAATTTTTGCTTCGGTACGGTGGGTTTTTAGCAGCACATGATTGTAAATCGGATAGGTGATGCTAGCTAAAATACCGATGATAACTAAAACGATAAGCAACTCAAATAAACTAAAACCATGTTCAGTATTTCTCATCGATAAACCCCATATTATTTTTTTATCTTTGTACGTAAAAATAAATCATAAATAGAAGTCTATGCAAATTTTATTTTATAGGTATTTTTTTATTAGCGAAATCCATGTGGTAAAATACCTAAGTTCGTACTAATTTGTTGTGCGAATGCGGCGCCCATCCGATCAGAAAGTTGCTGTAATAGACCAGGTTTGACGGTGTAATCGACAATATTTTTGTTTTTAATTAAATTTTGAGATAAGGTATTTAAGTCTCCAAAACCATCTATAAGTCCCAAATTTAATGCTTTTTCACCGGTCCATGCTAAACCAGAGAATAATTCCGGATCATTTTTTAGCCGATTCCCGCGCCCCTCTTTAACAGCATTAATAAATTGTTGATGTACATTTGCAAGCATTCGCTGTGCTATGAGTTTTTCATCAACTTTTTCAGGTGAAAAAGGATCTAAAAAACCTTTGTGGTCTCCTGCAGTTAACAAGCGACGCTTAACTCCGATTTTTTTCATGGTATCTACGAAACCAAATCCATCCATTAAAACACCAATTGAACCGACTAGACTGGCCCGATTTGCGTAGATATCCTTACTAGCAGAGGCAATATAGTAAGCGGCTGAGGCACAAAGATCGTCACATACTGTATATAATTTAGTTTTAGGATATTGTTGACGTAAATAACGAATCTCATTATAGATTTGTGCAGCTTGAACTGGACTGCCACCCGGACTATTGATACGTAAAATGACAGCGCTTGTATGTTTATCCTCGAAAGCGTTTTGCAAGCCTTCAATTACATTATCAGCACTTGCGGTTGCATCGTCAGCAATGGGTCCTTTTATATCAATAAGACCAATGTGAGCTTTGGTTTTGGATGCAGTAGGAAGATTTGTTGTTGTTGGCCATAAAGAAAACATTATTGCAAAAAGAATTATAAAAAGTAAAAACTTAAAGAAAATATTCCAACGTCTTTTACGCTTTTGTTCTTTTAAGGCATCAAAAAGTAATTTTTCTAAAGTTTTTCGTTGCCATACTGGATCACTTAATAATTCTTCTGTCATGTAAATACCCTATTTAATTTTTTGAATAAAAATAAATTGGCTTAGTTTACCTTTTTTTTTTAGGTCGGGACATATTATGACTGAAATTGTAAATTTAAACTTGTTATGACCCTATTATGCTTGTGGAGTTAATTTTTATAGAGCTAAATTTAAGCTTGAATTATCTAAAATATGCATTACTTAGGAAATATTGACTAAATTTGACCTTGATTTTTGTGAATTAGACTAAACTATTTATAAGGTAGATATAGATAAATGATAACTAGGGGGAAATATGAGCCTAAATAAATTAACTAGCCAGTTTCAAAACGCCTTAGCTGAATCTCAATCCCTTGCTGTTGGCCAGGATAATGCTTTTATTGAGCCCATACATTTGATGCTTGCTTTATTGCAGCAAGAAAATGGTACAGTCCGACCTTTATTGAGTAAAACTAATGTTAATTTAAATCAATTAACTAAGGATTTGGATGAGGCGATTGCGCGTTTGCCTAAAGTTCAAACTTCTACTCCCGGAGAGATTTATCCCTCCAATGATCTAGTACGTTTATTGAATGTATGTGATAAGCTCGCGCAGCAACGAAATGATGAATATCTATCAAGCGAATTATTTGTGCTTGCGGCTGTAGATGATAAAAATATTTTAGGCGAATTACTGAGAAAAGCGGGTGCAAAAAAAGGATTACTTGAACAAGCAATAAAAGATGTAAGAGGTGGAGAAACAGTGAACGATCCCGAAGCAGAAGGTCGTCGGGGCGCTTTGGAAAAATATACTATAGATTTAACAGCTCAGGCATCCCAAGGAAAGCTTGATCCTGTCATTGGCCGTGATGACGTGATTCGTAGAACTATTCAAGTATTACAAAGACGAACTAAAAATAACCCTGTGCTTATTGGCGAGCCGGGTGTAGGCAAAACTGCTGTAGTAGAAGGACTTGCACAACGCATTGTTAATCATGAAGTTCCAGAAGGGTTAAGAAATAAGCGTTTACTGGCTTTAGATATCGGCTCATTGATAGCGGGCGCTAAATATCGAGGAGAATTTGAAGAACGGTTGAAAGCGGTTTTAAATGAGCTATCAAAACAAGAAGGGCAAATTATTTTATTTATAGATGAATTGCATACCATGGTGGGTGCTGGGAAAGCAGAAGGTGCTATGGATGCTGGAAATATGTTAAAACCTGCTTTAGCAAGAGGCCAATTACATTGTATTGGTGCTACTACTTTAAATGAATATCGTAAATATATCGAAAAAGATGG
>CASFML010000092.1 GCA_949295795.1 uncultured Gammaproteobacteria bacterium
TCAGGATAATTTAAGCGATATACGGCAAGGCTCTGAGTTGCCAGTTCTTCTAATCCCAAAATACGATAAGATTTAATCATAATAATTAGAGCTTTTTGAACTTCCGGAGCACCTTGATAGCGTTGTATAATTTCATTGGCACGATTTACCGCAGCCACATAGGCTTTTCTATGGAAATAATAATCTGCAATATGTAATTCATAACTTGCAAATAAATTACGCAAATAGATCATGCGTTGGCGAGCATCAGGAACGTATTTACTGTCTGGATAACGACGAATTAATTCTGCAAACTCTTGATACCCTAGTCGCATAGTTCCTGGATCACGCAAAGATAAATCAATGGGTATATATCGTAAATACCAACCTCTATCCTGATCCATATCCGCCATTGCTTGCATATAGTAGGCATAATCAATATGTTCACTATTAGGATATAAATGAATAAAACGCTCGGCTGCGGATTTTGCCGATGGCGCGTCACCATCCATGTAGTATGCATATACCAATTCTAGTTGAGCTTTTTCAGCATACCGATTAAAAGGGTATAACACATCTAATGCTTCATAAGCTTTAATAGCTTGTGTAAAGTTCCGATTAAGTAATGACTCTTTGGCATTCTGATAGATTTGATTAACAGTTTGCCCCTTGAAGGCGATAAATGGATCATTGGAATGGCTAGCACAAGCCGTCAATATAGCCATAAAACTCAGCAAAAAAACTAATTTAAAAATTCTCACAATATTTTTCAATAAAGCTATGCTTTATTCCCTTTTTTTAAAGTGAAGGAAGGAATAAGCGAAACAACTGTCTATCCTTTATCCAATATCTAAAAAGTCAAATTAATTTATTATTATAAATTTGACTAACAAATCGAGTTAATCTTTTTTACGGAAAATCTCATTTAGCTTAAATTTTTCTGCCAAAATAGGAATTCCACACCAGCCTATTATAGCTTCGATAATGAGAATAACCCCTACTAAGAAAGCAAATAATTTGCCCAGTCCCAATAACACACCAATCAACAATACAATACCAATCACTAAACGTGAAAGTCGTTCATTCGATTCAAGATTGCTTGCTACATTGAACATAGATAGTATCCTCTATTAAGTCATAATAAAAAGGCATCGCTCCCGTCAGCATTATAGCGATATTCTATGAAAAACACAGCTCAAGTAATAAATTGCCAAGCAATTGTCCCAGAACATTTAGCAGACATGCGTCTCGATCAAATTTTAAGTCAGTTATTTCCTAGTTTTTCCCGTACGCGCCTACAACAATGGATTCGTTGTCAACAGGTACGGGTTGATGATGAATTCAAACGAGCACGAGATAAAATAAAGGCTGGAGCTAAAATCACGATCTTGGCTAGCTTAAATGAAGAGGTCAGTTGGGAAGCAGAAGATTTACCTCTTGATATTATTTATGAAGACGAGGCTTTACTCGTCGTTAATAAGCCCGCGGGCTTAGTCGTTCATCCTGCTGCAGGAAATACTCATAAAACACTGGTAAATGCTCTTTTACATCATTTACCAGAGCTCAAGAATCTTCCTCGGGCCGGAATAATTCATCGTTTAGATAAAGATACTTCGGGTCTATTGATAATACCTAAAACCTTAAACGCCTATACCAAATTGGTCAAACAATTACAAGCACGAACGATGAAGCGTGAATATCTTGCTGTAACTCAAGGTCTTTTAATCGCGGGCGGAACTATTAATGCACCTATTGGCCGACACCCAAGATTAAGAAAAAAAATGGCGGTCACTGAATTGCTGAGTGGAAAACCAGCGATATCACATTATCGAATCATAGAGCGCTTTAATCATCACACACTCATTAAAGTAAAACTAGAAACTGGACGTACTCATCAAATTCGTGTGCATATGGCTCATATTCATCATCCTTTGGTCGGTGATAAAACCTATTCTGGCCGTTCTCATCTCCCTAAAAAGGCTAGTGAATTGCTGGTTAAGTGTTTGCGACAGTTTTCTCGCCAAGCCTTGCATGCCCAATGTTTAGGAATTATACATCCTGTTAGCTTACAATTTATGGAATGGTATAGCCCTTTACCTCATGATATGGATCAATTAATTAGTTGCTTAAGAGAAGATAAACTCAATGCTTGATTTAATTATTCCTGATTGGCCAGCTCCGCACTGGGTCAAAGCCTATACCACAACCCGAATTGGTGGATTTAGCCGTGCTCCTTATAATAGTTTAAACCTTGCAATCCATGTGGGTGACGATTTGAATGATGTGTCTAAAAACAGAAATTTACTACAAAAAAGCTTACATTTAAAAAAACCCAGTATTTGGTTAAACCAAACACATGGAAATACTATTATTTCAGCTGATCATCCTATAAAGAGCCTTGCAGCTGATGCGATTTATTCGCGAACAGAACAAACTGTTTGCGCCGTACAAACCGCAGATTGCTTGCCTTTATTGGTTTGCTGCTCAAGTAGCTATTGTGTTGCCGCTATCCATGCGGGTTGGAAAGGCTTAAGCGCTGGTATTATTGAAACTACTATTGATACTTTAGCCTTGCCGCCCAGTGATACTTTAGTTTGGTTAGGCCCTGCCATCGGCCCTAAAGCTTTTATTGTCGGAGAAGAAGTCTTACAAACTTTCATAAACAACGATCCGGCAGCAATATCAGCTTTTCAAGCTTTAGGAAATAAGCAATGGCAAGCCAATCTTTATAAATTAGCCGAACAACGTTTACATAACTTAGGAATAACTACTATCTATGGAGGAAATTACTGCACTTTTTCAGACAAGCACCGTTTTTTTTCCTACCGCAGAGACCAAATAACAGGACGAATGCTAAGCCTTATTTGGATAAATCTCTCTTAAAAATCACAAAGCTTAAAAGAGCACCCACTTGCTTAAAACCTTTTAAAATACTAGTCCGTTTCTTGAATTACAACCCAACCGCCCTTATAATATTGTCAAATATAAAAACAATAATAATAAATTTATGCGTAAATGTTTTTTTGGTTTAGTACTATGCCTATTCTCTACGCCCCTATTAGCAACACCCATCTCTAAAGATATAAATTTAGAACAATTAAGTTTGCAACAGCCACAAAAAAAAGAGAGTAAGCAGTTAAATTGCATCTCTGGCAAAAATTCAAATTCGAAGAGTATACTCGCACTACCTGATAAACGCTGGGGTGTATTAATTTACCATAGTTGGATGACTAACAATAATATAGGACCTGTATTAACAGCTCAGAATGTACATTTTAAATATGGAACGATGAACTCTATTGATTTGTCCTACCAATTAGATCCAGCTAACCCTTTGCGACGTTTTTTTAAGCCTTTAGTCAGTACAATCGAAGTCGCCGGTAATATAACTCAACGACATGACCCTAATAGTCTAATTTATGAATTTGACCCTTACTTGAATTTCCGTTGGAAAACATTTCCTTGGGATCATTATGTCACCACAACCTTTGCGATTGGTGATGGACTTTCTTATGCAACTGCGATTCCTGTACGGGAACAACATGATTCTTCCAATAATAATGCTAAAAGATTACTAAATTTTTTAGTCATAGAAGCTACCTTTGCAGCACCTAGTCATCCCTATTTACAATTTGTAGTTAGAGTAAACCACCGTTGTGGAGCTTGGGGATTGTTTGGTGCAGGTAATTTAAGTTCCAATGCCATAGGGCTAGGTATACGCTATCTATTTTAATTTTAATTTGAAAAAATTATTTAGTGGGCGTTGGTATAGAGGCCGGAGTCTCTGGTTTTGCTTCTTTTATTTCCAAGAAAAAATGTGATTTTTTCGCACCTGAATTATCTTGTTCAGGTTCTTTTAGCTTAATAGGAACTAAATCTCCCTGTTCTTGATTAACAACACCCTTATCCTTTTTAATTAACGCGCGCTTATATATGGTTGTGAATATAAATGGTTTTATGTGTTGCCCTAATCTCCCTGTAGCTCTTGGAAACATTTTATTGCCTTTTAATAAAATTAAAAAATACTATTACATTATAACAATAATTTATTTTTTTTCAAAAAAATTTAACAGAAAATATTCTAATTTTTTTTATATAAACTGGAACGATTTGGGAAAATCTTAACAGATTTGATCATATTATCCTTAATCAAAATTACTTCCATAGTTTTATTTTCGAATTGAAATATGGTACCTACTTTCGGAATAACTTCAAGTGTTTCGGTAATTAATCCACTTAAGGTTTTGGGTCCTCTTAGAGGTAAATTTAAATTTAATTGGCGATTTAAATCTCTTAATGTAATCCCCCCATCAACCAAGTAACTACCATCGGCCTGCAATGAAACAGCACGCCGCATTAAGGCAGTATCCGTAGTAAATTCACCAACAATCTCCTCTAAAATATCTTCTAAGGTAATAAGTCCTTGAATTTCACCATATTCATTGACAACTAAACCAATCCGATGCTTCTCACGACGAAAGTTGAGTAACTGACTATTTAATGCCGTTGCCTCAGGTATAAAATGAACCTCTTCTGCAGATTCAATTAAAACCTCTTTACTTAATTGATGATTACTTAAACTGTTTAAAACTTTTCGAAAATGTAAAATTCCAATTATTTCATCAAGAGAACCGCGATATATCGGTAATCGGGTATATTCGCTTAGAATAAGTTGCTTTAATATTACATCCCAAGGCTCATTAATATTGATGCCAATAATTTCCTGTCTAGGAATCATGATATCTTCTACGGTTACTTTATTTAATTCTAATACCTTGAGTAACATATTTTTATAACCATTAGGCATATGTCCAGTACCTTCGCGTAATAAACTCACTAATTCTTCACGGGATAATTGTTCAACAGTCATTTTTGGAACTTTAATCCCAAACAAACGCAAGGTAGAATTCGCCATCAAATTTGTTATCCAAACAAACGGATATAAAATATGTAACAAAATTATTAGAGGCCAAACGGCAAATAACGCAATGGGTTGAGAATATAAAGTGGCTAAAGTTTTTGGCGCAACTTCACAAAAAACTAATACCACAAAAGTTAACACTAAGGTTGCCAAAAAAACCCCAGATGCTGAAAAATATTGCAATGCAATCAATGTAACTACTGCGGAAGCAAGGATATTAACAAAAGTCCCGCATAAAAGGATGAGCCCTAGCAAACGATCTGGTCTTTTTAATAACGTTTGTACTCGTTTTGCGAGAAGATTATTTTGTCTCACTAAATGACGTAATCGATATCTATTTATCGATAGCATGGCAGCTTCTGCCAATGAAAAAAAGACAGCCGCTAATAATAATAAAAATAATAAACCAACAAGAAATCCAAATGAATAGTTCATGCGCTACTTACATCCTTTCAAAATTTAGGCATGAATAAAAGCGTCCCTAAATAAACTATTGCAATTAAACTGGCCCCAATTAATGTCCAGCTAATCGCGATTTTTCCCCGCCAACCAAAATAGCTTCTACCAATTAATAGCATTAAAAGCACTCCCCAAGCGAGAAGTGATAAAAGTATTTTTTGCCACAAATGTTGCTTAAAAATTGGAAAAACTGAATGAAATAAAATTAGACTACTTGCTAACACTAATGTCAGTAAAACAATAGCGATAGAAATTAGAGTAAACAGATAGGTTTCCATCACTTCTAAAGGTGGGAAATGTTGTATAAATCCTATAGCTTGTTTATGCTTAAGTATCCATTCTTGGCTAGCTAATAACAACGCTTGGAGTCCGGCACTGACTAAAACAACCAGTGCAAGCGTCGTGAGAAAAATATGAATAAAATCAGCATAGGATACCATATGATACTCGCTTACTCTTCAGCTAAGCTGATACAATAGCAGAAATTTTCGGGTCATTCATCATGTCCCTTTAACCAACTCTGACTTTACTACTTCGTAGACTAAGTCCCATTAAAATTACGACAAATTTAGGATTGCTATAAAATCATGTTTGACAATTTAACAGCTCGCTTAAAACAATCTTTTAAAAACATTCGTGGCCAAGGTCGCTTAAGTGAACATAATATTAAGGAAAGTCTACGGGACGTAAAAAAAGCTTTAATTGAAGCGGATGTCGCCTACCTTGTTGTTAAAACAATTATCGAACAAGTTCGCCAGGGGGCCATTGGCCAAAAAGTCACAGAAAGTCTAGCGCCAGGCCAAGCCTTTATAAAGATCGTAAATGATACCTTAACAAATATCATGGGGAAAGATTTATCCGAATTAAATCTTTCTACACAAACGCCAGCCATAATTATGGTAGCTGGCTTACAAGGGTCAGGAAAAACAACAACAGTTGCCAAACTCGCCTATTGGTTAAAGCATCAAAAAAATAAATCAGTTTTAGTAACTAGTACCGATATCCATCGCCCTGCAGCCATTTTGCAGCTAGAAAATTTGGCTAAAAGTATCGACGTGTTATTTCATATGAGTAATGCCTCAGAAACACCTAGTTATATCGTTCAAACAGCTATCCAAGCAGCTCGAAATAAAGGAATTGATGTCGTTATTATCGATACGGCTGGTCGCCTACATATTGATGCAACCATGATGGATGAAGTACGTACAATCCATGCTGTTAGTAATCCCATAGAAAGTCTATTTGTACTCGATAGTATGATGGGTCAAGACGCGGTAAAAACAGCTAAGGGCTTTAATGAAGCTATTCCCCTAACTGGGATTATCCTGAGCAAAATGGATGGTGATGCACGCGGAGGAGCCGCTTTATCGGTAAAATTTACTTTAGGTAAGCCAATCAAATTTATGGGTTCTGGCGAAAAAGTCACTGCGCTTGAGCCCTTTTATCCCGATAGAATAGCTTCGCGCATACTCGGGATGGGTGATGTTCTTTCGTTAGTTGAGGAAGTACAGCGCCATACTGATCAAAAAACCATACAAAAGCTTAATCAAAAGTTACAAAAAGGCAAAAAATTTGATCTTGAAGATTTTTTAAATCAACTCATTCAGATGGATAATATGGGAGGAATGGAACAACTCGTAAGTAAGCTTCCAGAAGGAAACAATGCTGCTTTATTAGCAAGTGCTAAAAGTACGCTTAATAAAAAATTAACCTCTCAAATGCAAGCAATTATCCGTTCGATGACGAAAAAAGAACGCCTTTTTCCAGATATCATTCAAGGATCTCGAAAACGTCGTATTGCTGGAGGTTCAGGAACCCAAATCCAAGACGTGAACCGCCTTCTAAAACAATTTAATCAAATGCAAAAAATGATGAAGCGATTCTCAAAGCCAGGCTCCATGAATAGGCTTCTACAAGGATTACAAAATCACTACCCTCGCTAAAGCTGCTAAAAACTCAAATGAAAGCCCTTCCCAAATTAATAAAATTTGCGTAGAATTCGAGCTGGTTTCAACAAGCTTATGTTAAATAGTAGTTTAACATAGGCTTATAATTGATGCTTTAAATAGACAATCAAAATTAGAGAGGAAAATTTATTCCATGGTTACCATTCGATTAGCACGAGGAGGTCGTATAGAACGCCCCTTCTATCACATTGTTGTAACAGATAACCGGAAGCCGCGTGATGGACGCTATATTGAGCGCTTAGGTTTTTACAACCCTATTGCTTCAGGTAAAGAAGTAACGCTACAAATTGCAGAGGATCGAGTTGATTATTGGATATCTCAAGGGGCTCAGCCATCAGAACAAGTAAAAAGTCTCCTGAAAAGGTCTAAAAATGGAGTTAATAGTTCTAATAAAACTGACAATCAGCCGATTGCTGCTTAATACATCCAGCTTTTATTAAGTTTACTCCCCTCTTCTGTATTGGATACTAAAAAAATACTGCCTGTAATCAATTCAAAGAGGTAAAAAATGACACAAAAAAAGGTCTTAGTAGGGGCTATAGGGAAACCCTATGGTGTCAAAGGATGGGTTAAAATCAATTCCTATACAGAACCTGTCAATAACATCCTCGCTTATCAACCTTGGTATATAAAAGCACCCGGTAAAGCGTCCGCCCATACCTTAATTGAAATAATAGATAGCCGCTTGCATGGTCAGCAGATATTAGCGCTACTCGCAAACTGTATAACGCCTGAATTGGCAAGCCATTATACAAATTATAAAATCTATGTCGATCGAGGAAAATTCTTCCCCCTAGCAGAACAAGAGTACTATTGGGCAGATTTAGAAGGCTTAAAAGTTTATACCTGTGAAAATACTTACCTCGGCATAATCCAAGCTGTTTTTGCTACGGGTGCTAATGATGTCTTAGTAATCACTGATAAAAAAAGGCATTTAATTCCTTTTTTACTCGATCAAACGATTAAATCCATTGATTTAAAGAATAAAACCATGATTGTGGATTGGGACGCTGAATTTTGATAGATATCCAGATTATTAGCCTATTTCCTGAAATGTTTACTCCTTTGAATTTGAGTATACCCGGACGCGCACAAAAAAAGGGGTTACTAAAAATTACCTACCTAAACCCTCGGGACTTTACAAAGGACAAACATAATACTGTGGATGATAGCCCTTATGGAGGAGGCCCAGGAATGGTTATGAAGTTTGAACCATTATTAGCTGCGATAAAGATGGCCAAATTTCATCAAAAGTCGTACCACCCAGCAACTTTAGTTAGTTATTTATCGCCCCAAGGAAAAAAATTCGACCAAAAAGTTGCTCAAGAATTAAGCCAACGTAAAGGACTTATTTTAATTGCTGGTCGTTACGAGGGTATCGATCAACGATTGATTGATACTGAGGTCGACGAGGAGTGGTCTATAGGAGATTTCATTTTGAGCGGGGGTGAACTAGCCGCTATGTGCATAATTGATAGCATCACTCGACTTTTGCCAGGTACATTGGGACACCTGGAGTCTGCTGCACAAGATTCCTTTAGCTCCACCCTCTTAGATTACCCGCATTATACACGTCCTGCAAAGTTAGAGGGACAACAACAAAATGTTCCAGATGTTCTGTTACAGGGAAACCATACTGCCATTGCTCGTTGGCGTTTAAAACAAGCCTTGGGACGAACCTGGCAACGTCGACCAGATTTATTAAAAAAGCATATACTTAGCAAGCAAGAGCAGGTATTATTAGCGGAATTCATCCGTGAAAATAGCGAATAAAATTTGGAGTTAGCGATGAGCAATCTCATACAAACTATTGAAAAAGAACAAATGCAATCAAAAAAGGATATTCCCGATTTTCGGGCAGGGGATACAGTTGCAGTCAAAATTAAAGTCAAAGAAGGTACACGTGAGCGATTACAATCCTTTGAGGGTGTTGTGATTGCACGACGTAATCGCGGATTTAACTCAGCTTTTACAGTAAGAAAGATCTCGCATGGCGAAGGCGTAGAGCGAGTTTTTCCTCTTTATAGCCCTTTAACAGCTAGTATAGAAATTAAGCGACGTGGTGATGTCCGAAAAGCTAAACTCTATCATTTACGTAATTTACGCGGTAAAGCGGCTCGTATTAAAGAAAAATTAGTGTCAACCCTGCAAACATCAAAAAAAGAAGATACTAGTAATAACGATTCTGCAGAGTAAACGTCAATCTTTGCCAACAATCTTAAAGATATTGTTGGCATCTCAGCTTTAGCCCTTTGAAGAAAAATTATTTTTATGATTTATAAGGCTATCATTCAAACCCCTATTGGCAAACTAGGAATATTCACTGTAGGCCGATTACTTACTCGACTTGATTTTTTAACTGAAGATAAAGCATTAATACCTCCTAATGAAGAAATTCTAGAAAACATCGTAAGTCAGCTTAACCAATACTTTTTATGCCCTAGTTTTAAATTTGATATACCCTATCAACTACAAGGAACTCCTTTTCAAAATAAAGTTTGGCAAGCATTGAGTAATCTACCTTTCAAAAAAACTGTTAGTTATGGCGTTCTTGCCAAAAAATTAAAAACAGGTGCGCGGGCTATTGGTAGTGCCTGTCGAGCAAATCCTCTTCCAATACTAATCCCATGCCATCGAGTAATAGCCCAAGGAAGCTTAGGTGGTTACAAAGGAAAAGAAATAACTATTAAAAAATGGTTATTAAATCATGAGTCTTACGATTTTAAGATATTTCAAGGAAAATATGTTCCACTTCCATTGAAATTTTTTACTAAATTATCCCTCCTTGGTAACTCTTATATTTGATACAACGCTTCCATTGCTTTATTAAACGAGTCTTATCAAAAATTTAATTGCAATGAATATATTTAAATAATCAAATACTAATTTATTTCTTTTTAAATTTATTGCTTAAATTTCCCTTTTTGCTCCTGTAAGTCTTTACTCAAAAGTGTGTAAGTTAAAACTGAAGCCGCGAAACGCCCATTGTAATAAATTATAAGTTTGTTAATCTATGTAATGTGTGTTGCTAATGATCTAATTAAGGACTAATTTCCAGGAATAATCTCAAGGGTTACTATATGGAAATTAATTAGCGGATCCTTATGTTATGTGGAATAGATAAGGATGTCTACACTATAAGGATGTAGTGTTAGCAAGGATGCTACAAGGACGTTACTAACACAAATATACCCCCTTGGGCCGTTTTACGGCCCTTTTTAATTTTTCATTTTCACTAAAATTTTTCTTTTTTAAAAAACTTTCTCGACAATATTATCAATCTTGCCAAAAATGATGATTTTTTTCATAGTAAGTCTCTGATTGTATAGTATTAGAGAACGCATTTAATTTTAAAGTAATAGCTCCATCGATTGCTGTATCATAGATTTTAGATCCAAGACGATGATAACGATTTAATACAATCTTGTGTGGAAACTTGAATCGATTATGAAAACCCGTTGGGAAAAGCGCGTAAATGGGTTGTACATAGTTTAGAAACTCTATACTCGAAGAAGTTTTACTACCATGATGAGGTACTATTAATATCGTGCTTTGCAAATTTTTTTGTTTTGTATCGACAAGATATTTTTCTGCTCTTTTTTCTATGTCTCCAGCTAATAAAATACTATGTAAATTATTACTAATTTTTAGCACGCATGAGCTATTATTACCGAGATAACGAAGTTTTGAGGGTGGATATAAAATCTCGAAATTAATTCCATCCCATTGCCAATGCATTTTTTCTTCACAAAAATTTACGATTTTTGGTAAAAATTTTTTTGGAATACTACTCAAGACTTTATCTACTTTTATTTGTTTTAAAATAATCATGGCTCCACCACTATGATCATTATCGCCATGACTAATCACCATTAAATTTACTTTATTAACACCGATTGTTTGCAAAAAAGGAAGTAAAACCAGCTTACCTGCATCATATGATGAGCTTAGACGTGGACCTGTATCATAAATCAAAACATGATGTTGAGTACGGACTACACTTGCTAAGCCTTGGCCCACATCGAGTAGATGAATCCAAATTTCCCCATATTGTGGGCGCTGGGTTTCTATAAAAAATAAAGGCAAGATCCAAATAAAACCTAGCCACCGAGTGGGCATTCCTTTAGGAGCCAAAATTAATAATATGCCAATTAAACTTGAAGTTAATAACCAGCCATTGGATAAGTAGGCATAATATTGGGTGAAAGGTATCTTTGAAAAAAAATTAAGTAACTTCCAAAGCAACTTGAGTAATTGTTCTGCAAAAATTAAGAGTTGATGCCCAAAATCATAGCATACTAAACTAAGTAAACTACCTAATAAACTCAGAGGTAAAATTAGAAACTCAATAGATGGAATAGCTATTAAATTAGCAGCAAAACTAATCCAAGAAATTTGGTGAAAAAAAAATAAAGATAAAGGTATTAACCCCAAACTTACTGTCAATTGTATTCGACACCAAGCATTCCAATTTTTTAAGGGCTTAATACGATTTGAGACAGCATAAAAAATTAACAATACTGCTACAAAAGATAGCCAAAAACTTGCCGATAATATTGCAAAAGGCTCTATGATTAAAATAATCAATAAGGCTAAATGGAATGAATGACAACGAGTAAGATAGCGTCGTTTTATTATCGCTAATGAAAATATAGACAACATTAGTAAAGCACGCTGAGTAGGAATGGCGAACCCCGCTAAAGCACTATAAAAAATTGCTAAGAATAATGTTAAGACACTAGCAATTTTCGGCGCTGGAATGTACAAAGTAACATAAGGAATACGGCAGTAAATAAAGCGCACTATCCAATAAATAATTCCGGTAATAAAAGCCAGATGCAAACCTGAAATTGCAAATAAATGGTTAGTTCCAGTGCCCCGCATTATTTGCCATTGTTCTTCTGTTATTTCTTTACGCATTCCAGTCGTTAATGCACTTATAAGCCCTGTTAAAGAAGAGCCGGGTAACACTTTTTTTATGTTTTTAGTAATTTTTTCACGTAAATTATCAATAAAATAGTAGCTATTCGTATGCTGAATTAAGTACAAAGGAAATTTTTCTAAGATGTAACCTGTAGCGCATATGTTTTGTTTGAATAACTCTGCTTGATAGTCAAAGCTGCCTGGGTTCCAAAAACCGCGAGGACGATGTAAACGTAAAGGTAATTGCCAAATATCACCTTTTTTAAAATGAGTGGCTATATTCAAATTTTTATAAAGATATCCCTTAATATGTACATTTATTGGATATTGGATCGACCTATTATGTAGAAGACTTTGGATAAGAAAGTCAAAATGTACAGCATTTAAATAGGTTTCTGGAATAGATATTATTTTCCCTTGCGCAAAGATTAGCTTACCTTCCAATTGTTTTGGTAATGTTGCGGTTAGTTGGTGATGAGCAATTATCAATGGCCAAGAAACACCTAAACAACAAGCAGAAAAAAATAATATCAAATTTGAAGAAAAAAATAGCTTAAAAAAAACTAAACCAATTAAAATAATGCCCAAAAAAATCAATAGATAAGCTAAGTTTACCGAAGGTAAATGCGAAAAATGCGTAATCCATACAACGCCGATTAGAAACCCTAATGTCCAGTGGGTCATATTTTTTTATTAAACAAAAACTCGTTTTATTGTATATTTTTTTAAATTTATTTAAAAACACCTTTAGAGTAATAAATAATATTAAATATAATATTTTATTTAACCATTATCTTGTATACTTAATAAATAGATAGATTAAGAGCAAAGAAATTAGTTTAATAAGGAATATTCGTATGGAAAAAACAACTGATCTTAATAAAAAAGTCTGTGGTAAATCTGATAAATCAAGTTCTGAAACTACTATTCAAAAATTACCCACAGAAACTTCCTCTAATTCTTCAGAAAAAACAAACTCTAATGAAAAAAAGGGGTTTTTTAATCTCTTTCAAAGGTTGAGATGCACAAGTTCTAATCTTGAAAACGATCAAAGTGAAGTCTTCAAAGTGCCTAAATTTGGATCTAAATGATATAAGGTAACTGTCATAAATAAAAATATTTTTTTATAATTTGCATTTAATGTAATACCATTTTTAACGGTATGGCTAACACCATAACAATGCTGGCAACTAAACCTGCAGCTGGAATAGTTAACGCCCATGCCCACATAATTCGCCGGATTGTAGGCCAATGAGTATTGAGCCAGCCATTTGTTGATCCCACACCAAGAATAGCTCCTGTGACTGTATGTGTAGTAGAAACAGGGATGCCTAAATCGGTAGCTGCAAATAAAGTAAGTGCAGCACCCGTTGCTGCACATCCGCCACTTAAAGGAGTTAATTGGGTAATTTTATTTCCTAAAGTATGCACAATACGCCAACCGCCGATAAGTGTTCCTAACCCCATTACAAAATTACAAGAAATAATTACCCAAAATGGAACATAAAAATGCCCATTTAAAAGACCCGTAGAAAATAGTAATACAGCAATAATACCCATGGTTTTTTGAGCATCATTACCACCATGACCTAGGCTTAATAAGGCTCCTGCTACAAATTGGGCACGTTTAGCCCAACATTGCGTCTTATCAGAATTGATATCTTTTAAAAAAAGATTAGTCAGTTTTATCAATAACCAACTGATTGACAAGCCCAAAAAAGGAGACACTATTATGGCAATCAATACAGGTAACAATCCATGCCAATTTAAAACATGCCAGCCTCCAGCCACTATAGCTGCACCCATTAGTCCCCCTATCAATCCATGAGAAGAACTCGAAGGTAAACCAAAATACCAGGTTAAAAGATTCCAAATGATAGCGCCCATTAGAGCGGCAAAAAGCACATAAGGGGTAATAATATGAGGTGCTACAAGACCGGAACCTATAGTAGTAGCAACACTTAAATGAAAAAATAAGAAAGCAATAAAGTTAAAAAATGCGGCCCATAATACAGCTGTCAAAGGCTTCAAAACCTTTGTTGCAACCATAATCGCTATAGAGTTTGCCGCATCATGAAAACCATTAATGAAATCGAAGATAAATGCTAAGACAATAACGAAATAAATAAATACTAAAGTGCTCGTCATAAAGCATTCTTTCCATCAACAAAACTTGTTGATAAGTATACACGACGTTGATAGGGTTGGCACTCTGATGACATTAAGCCAATTTTATAAAAATATATTGCGTTATACTTCATATGGGAATCTAGAGTTGGTGCAAAAACTTATTGTATTTACTTTGATTATTTTAATTCCTAAATTTCTAACTAAAATTCCAATTCTTATTTCCTATAAATAGCTCCTTTAAGGTAGAATCATATCTCACGATGTTAATATAGCCAAAACACTTATGTTATCGCTTATTGAATTAACTCAGCAACTCATTGCCCGACCTTCAGTTACTCCAGAAGATGAAGGCTGTCAAACTATTTTAAGTCAGCACTTAAAACATCTAGGTTTTGAGATTGAACACTTACCGTTTGCAGAAGTCAATAATTTTTGGGCAAAACATGGAAAAGAATCTCCTTTATTTGTTTTTGTTGGGCACACGGATGTCGTCCCCACTGGCCCGTTAGACAAATGGGAGAGCCCTCCTTTCACTCCTACCATTCGCAACGGCCAACTGTTTGGACGTGGTAGTGCTGATATGAAAGGAAGTCTCGCAGCAATGTTAGTGGCATGTGAAGAATTTATTAATGAATATCCTACTCATATGGGTTCTATAGCCTGGTTAATTACTAGTGATGAAGAAGGCCCTAGTGTCAATGGTACAGCGAAAGTAGTTGAAGTTTTAAAAAACAAAAACGAAAAAATAGATTATTGCTTAGTGGGTGAACCTACTTGCGAAGAAAAATTAGGCGACACGCTAAAAGTTGGTCGACGTGGTTCTTTATCAGCTCACTTGATTATCAAAGGCAAACAAGGCCATATTGCCTATCCTCAATTAGCAGAAAATCCTATTCATTATTTTAGTTCGAGTCTTACTGAATTATTAAATATTGATTGGGATGGAGGAAGAACATACCCTAACTTTCAACCCACTAGCTTACAATTTTCTAATATTCATGGGGGTACAGGCGCCGGGAATGTTATTCCAGATAACCTCGAAGTTAAATTTAATTTTCGCTATTCGCCCGCAACCACTGCAAAACAATTAGAAAATGCTGTGGAAAGCGTTTTAAAAAAACATCATTTAAAATATCAAATCGTTTGGCAACGAGGAGGTCTTCCCTTTTTAAGTTCTTCGGGACAGTTACGCTCAGCCTGTCTCGATGTTATAAAAAAGCTTACTGGAATTACTCCTACAGTTTCAACAACAGGTGGTACCTCTGATGCTCGTTTTATCGCACCTTTAGGGGCGGAAATTGTTGAATTTGGCCCCTGCAATCGCACTATTCACCAAATCAATGAGTGTGTCTCTATTGAAGAGCTTAAACAATTAACTTCAATTTATAAAGAAATTTTGAAGAAAACTTTAGCTAAATGAAACGAGAAACTTGGACAAAAAAAAGCAGCCATTAGGCTGCTTGCGGTTAATAATTTTGCTCTTTTTTATGAAAGAAATTGCGATTTTGATAACCATGATGGATCAGGATAGTAAGCAAATACTAGCGTCCCGTTCTTAATCGTATGAATTAATGAATCGGCAACTGCTGGACTAACTGCAAAACAACCCCAACTTCGTCCCAGACGACCATGCTGCTGTGCAAATTGCGCTGTTGCATAATCCGCCCTATGGACTACGATATCACGAGCTTCCGCCTTATCGTTAAATCCTTTTTCTAAACCTTTTAACCTTAAGGAATAACCGTGTTTACCTTGATAAGTCGACTCAGTTAAAAATACACCTAAACTTGTTTCTAAGCTCCCTGGTCTATCAGAAAAGGAAGTTGCATAGTTGAAACCACTATTTTGACCATGAGCAACATAAGTATTTAAAATCACTGAATTGTTGTTAAGGTCAAATACCCATAATCTACGTGCAGTTGATGGCTTAGTATAATCAATAATGGTTAAAATATGCTGATGATTGTCTAAACCTTCCTCTTGGGCTTTGTTATAAGCCTCTAAACCTAATTGTAAAGCCTTAGGGCTTAGACCTGGAGTTCGCCCACTGAGCTGCTGTAACTCAGATTGCATACTAGCATTCAGGCTTACCGGACTAGCATTAACAGTCATCGCAAAAAGACCACTTGCTAGTAATAATAAACTTGTAATTTTCTTTAATATCACTATATACCCCCCCTCTACTTATTTAGTAGAAGAAGTTTACTATAGCATAAATCGTACAATATTTGAACGTTTTTAGCCCGTTTTATTAGATAAAAGGCTTACATTTTCCTATTTAAATGTAAGCCTAAAAGAAGAACAATAAAGCTATTTTAGGTAAAAAATACTTACAAAATAAAACCTTTCTAATAGGGTTTAATACTAATAGATAAACTAAGGTATCTTATTTTATCCTTATATTAAACACCATCCTATAAACTTGCCTAAGTCAAAAAAGGATTCTAATGTGAGAATTAAAATAGTCTTAGCTTAAGAGCTTTCAAGCTATTTTTATTTTTTATTATTCTAATCTAAATATTAGATAATTCCCAAGGGGCAAGATAGCGTTAAAAATTATTTTATTTTTCGCGGTCTACCACGCTTACGTAAAGTACCCGTTTTAGCCATATTGAGCTGAGATGCTCTCGTTCGATTCGTCGTTAAGATTCTTTTCATTCTTTTTCGATTTCCTTTAGCCTTTGCAACCGCTAAAGCTTTGAAATTAGCTTCCATTTTTTTATGCTCAATTTTAACAACTTTCTCAAGTGCTTTTTGATAAGCTTCATGTTCTGCAATCTTTAGCTTTTCTTTAAAATTAGCCTTTAGCATAGCAATTTTTGCACGTAAGGCTTTTTGCGCCATACGAGCATTTAAAGCTGCTTTGTTTCGTTGCATTTTTTTTGCAGCGCTTAAGGGCGGTCTACCTCGTTTAGTTTTTGTTTGTGTTTTAATAGTCGTCATATGTGTTCCTTAGAGTTAAAATAATATCAATCAACCAACCTATACTTTTCGTACTTGAATTTTTCGATTGCCTCAATTTTCAATCCTTTATAAATAAATATATTAAAGCTTGCTTTTTAATTGGTGCGTTGTCAAAAATCCAATTACTAATAAGTATACCTTCTTAAAATTAAGGGGATATTAAATAATATTTTTTTAATTGTGAAGAAAAAAATTTATATAATAAACACTATATTTATAGGTTTTATTATTATTAAAAAATTCAATTCTCCTTATTAGCATTTTTTAATTTATAAATATATAGTTATTTATGGGGATTTAATTATCTTTTTTCAATAGCTATATAATTTCTTTGTGTATTTCCAATATATAATTGTCGAGGTCGTGCAATTCGTAGTTTGGGATCGGCCATCATTTCTTCCCATTGTGAAATCCAACCTACTGTACGGGCTAACGCAAAAATTACTGTAAACATATTGGTAGGAATTCCTAAAGCACTCAAAGTAATTCCTGAATAAAAATCTACATTAGGATACAATTTTCTTTCAATGAAATAGGGATCTTCTAATGCAATTTTCTCTAAAGCTAATGCAAGTTTAAATAAAGGAACTTCTTTTTGACCTGTTTCTTCCAATACATCATGACAGGTCTTTTTCATCACGGCTGCTCTGGGATCATAATTTTTATAGACGCGATGCCCAAAACCCATTAATCGAAAAGGATCATTGGGATCTTTGGCTTTTTCGATATAATGTTTAATACGTGAAATATCTCCTATTTCAAGCAACATATTTAAGCAGGCTTCATTAGCTCCCCCATGAGCTGGGCCCCATAACGCAGCTATCCCTGCTGAAATGCAGGCATAGGGATTAGCTCCCGTTGAGCCTGCCATTCTAACAGTAGATGTAGAAGCATTTTGCTCATGATCAGCATGTAAAATAAAAATTTTATCTAAAGCTTTTGCTAACACAGGATTTGGTAGATTCTCTTCTGTTGGCACGCCAAACATCATATGCATAAAGTTTTCTGCATAATTTAAATGATTAAGAGGATACATAAAAGGCAATCCAGTCGCATACTTATAGGACATAGCGGCAAGAGTAGGCATTTTAGCAATTAATCTTAATGCCGCTAATTTTCGATGTTCTTGATTATGAATATCTAATAAATCATGATAGAAAGCAGATAATGCTCCAACCACACCCAACATAATTGCCATAGGATGGGCATCTCTGCGAAATCCATGAAAAAAATGGCGTAGCTGCTCATGCACCATAGTATGTTGATTAATTTCTTCGATAAAACTCTGTTTTTGATTTTGATTAGGTAATTCGCCATGAAGCAATAGATAAGCTACCTCTATAAAATCAGATTTTTCAGCAAGTTGATCAATTGAATAACCACGATAAAGTAAAATACCTTTATCACCATCAATAAAAGTTATTTTAGAAGAGCAGGAAGCAGTAGATAAAAATCCTGGGTCATAGGTAAATCGATTCACTTTTGCCAATTGCGTAACATCAATAACATCAGGTCCTAATGTTGCTTTGCAAATCGGTAAATTAATCGGAGATAAATCATTAACAGTTAAAGTTGCCGTGGAAGAAGACAAATCTTTAGTAGTTACTTCCGCAGATTGGGTCATAATAGCCTCTAAATTTATAAATTTAATTTCATCGCCAACAACTAGCAATTACCTAAAAGCGGGGTGATATATAACAAAGATAAAATATTGATGTCACTCGGCAACTTGAAGATTTTATCAAACTAATAGAAAGACATGCTAGATTTGTGCTAGATTAACGATATTGTGCAAACTATTCAATACTTTACTGTAACAAATGATGCCTCAGGCCAGAGACTTGACAATTTCTTAGTGTCGCGTCTGAAGGGTCTGCCTAAAAGTCGTCTCTATCGAATTATACGAAAAGGCGAATTACGTATCAATAAAAAAAGGGTAAAGCCCGATTACCGTTTACAAAAAGGAGATGTTATTCGCATTCCTCCTTTACGACTTCCCCCCCGCCTAGAAAAAAAGAATTTAAATATAAAATTAACTGAGCTACTTGAAAAAGCAATTATTTTTGAAGATAAACAATTTTTAGTCCTTAACAAACCGAGTGGTATGGCTGTCCATGGTGGAAGTGGTATACATTTAGGAATCATAGAAGCTATACGTCTATTGCGACCCCAGTTAAAATTCTTAGAATTAGCTCATCGTTTAGATCGTGATACTTCGGGGTGTTTATTAATTGCTAAAAAAAGTAGTGTTTTAAAAGAATTTCATGAATTACTACGTTCAGGCCAGATGAAAAAAACTTATACCGCTCTAGTAGCAGGGTATTGGGCGAAATCACTACGAAAAATTGATGCTCCCTTATATAAAAATCAACTACAATCTGGGGAGCGAATTGTGCTTGTTCAAACAGATGGAAAAAACTCGTTAACTGAATTTTCTGTACAACAATATTATGCTGGATCGACATTAATCTCAGCAATGCCCATCACAGGCCGTACCCATCAGATTCGCGTTCACGCTCAATTTGCCAAACATCCTATTATTGGTGATGAAAAATATGGGGAAAAACAAATTAATAAGAAGATGCGACAATTAGGCTGTAAACGACTTTTCCTACATGCAAGTCAGCTTGAATTTACTTTAGGCTCAACCGGGAAAATAGCGCTAACTGCAAAATTGCCAGAAGATTTAATTCAATTTTTGAAAAAATTAACCTGTTTATCTCATTAAATCTTATTTTTTACTATTTTTTGCCAATTCCGCAAAAATATGCCTACGAACTTCGTCAACATCCGCATGCCCATTGATTGAAATATAACAAGGCGCATCCGGATCGCCACTTTGTTGCCATTCTTTATAATAGGAAAGTAACGGTTTGGTTTGTTGATGATAAATGCGCAAGCGTTCACGAATAGTTACTTCTGTATCATCTTTTCGTTGGATAAGTGCTTCTCCTGTTACATCATCTTTATTCGGAATTCTTGGAGGATTATGTAATATATGATAAATACGGCCGGAACCGGGGTGAATACGTCGCCCACTTAAACGTTTTACAATTTCATCGTCTTCAATTTCAATTTCTATAACAAAATCAATAAATATTCCATTAGATCGTATCGCCTCTGCTTGAGGTAAAGTACGTGGAAACCCATCCAATAAAAAACCATTGGCACAGTCAGCTTGCTGAATGCGCGACTCGATTAAATCGATAATAACGTTATCAGAAATTAATTGGCCTGAATCCATTAAAGCTTTGGTTTGTAGGCCCAGGGGAGTGCCTTGATTAACGGCAGCCCGGAGCATATCACCCGTAGAAATTTGAGGAATATGATAAAAGCTTGTTAGAAATTTTGCTTGTGTACCCTTTCCCGCCCCAGGGGCGCCTAATAATATAATTCTCATGTTCTCTTCTTGTCTCAAGTAAAGTGTCTAAACTTCATCCACAAAAAAGCTGGATTCGGACTAGCCAGAAGTCTAAAAATATGTTTTTATCACTATCTGAATTTTCCAGTCTATAGTGAAGGACCTAAATCAGGATTATCTCTATAAAATAACTGCGGCAACTCAGATCAATCAAAAAAGTTTCGAATGAGTCTACTATAAAAAGAGATAAAACATGTAGGGTCTTTTTCAGGAAATATGCTCGATCGACCACCCAGTAGTAACAACACATCAGAAAGCATGATTTTTTAAAGAGTATACCTTAAAAAGACTATAGCTTACCCAATCAAACTTGATGATGATCTTATGAATATTTTTGTTTTTGATATTGAAACAGTTCCAGATATAAAAAGTGGTCGGATTCTTTATAATTTGGATAGTGACAAAAATGATCAAGAAGTCGCTAAAACAATGCTTGAGAAACGTCAAGAAAAAAATATTAATTCAGCCTTTCTTCCTCATCATTTGCAGCGTATCGTAGCTATTTCAGTCGCATTACGCACTAAAAACCAATTTAAAATAGGGTCACTGGGTAATATCGATTCGGATGAACCTACCCTCATAGAAGCCTTTTTCAAATGTATTGAAAGATATTTACCTACTTTGGTTTCCTGGAATGGAAGTGGCTTCGATCTGCCTGTTTTACATTACCGTTCATTATTATATGGAATTAGTAGCCCTAATTACTGGAATGTAGGTAATGATGATGCCAGTTTCCGTTGGAATAACTATTTAAGCCGTTATCATTATCGACATACGGATTTGATGGATGTGTTAGCGGCTTATCAAGCCCGTGCGAATGCTCCACTGACAGAAATTGCAGTCATGTTAGGTTTACCGGGAAAATTAGGCATGGATGGTAGTCAAGTTTGGGATTCTTTCTTAGAAGGGAAGCTAGCAGCCATCCGAAATTATTGTGAAACAGATGTACTCAATACCTATTTAATTTATCTTCGTTTCGAATTAATCCGTGGAAATTTCTCTCTTGAAACTTACCAAAAAGAATGTGCCTATGTACATGAAAAAATAGCCAAAGAAAACAAACCGCATTTTAAACAATTTATAAACGCATGGAAAATTTAAAAACTTCGTCTACCAATACGACTCCCATTGATATTACAGGCCTTTCTCATGAAGGCCGAGGCATTGCTCATATCAATGGAAAAATTACCTTTATCGAAAATGCTTTACCTGGAGAAACTGTTCTAATCGCTTACACCAAAAAACGAGGCTCCTATCATGAAGCAAAATCTATCCAAATAGTAAAAGCCTCAACAGATAGAATCCAACCAGGTTGCCCACATTATGATAGCTGTGGGGGGTGCAGTCTCCAACATCTAAGTAATCAATCTCAACTACGACATAAAGCAAGCACACTGGTTGATCAGCTGCACCATTTTACAGATATCGAACCCAAAATATTACCCCCCCTTATCGGCCCAAGCTGGGGTTATCGCCGTCGAGCACGCCTGGGGGTTAAATACGTTGCTAAAAAACAAGCGGTGCTGGTGGGTTTTCGTGAAAAAAATGGAAGATATCTCGCACAATTACAAACCTGTAAAACATTAGATCATAGAATTGGTCAACTTTTAATCCCCTTACAGCAACTAATCTATAAGCTAAAGGTCTTTCAAGCTATCCCACAAATTGAAGTAGCACTCGGTGATGAGACCCTTGGCTTAGTTTTCCGACACCTCGTTCCTCTGGATGACGTGGATCAAATAAAGCTCAAAAGATTTGCTGCACAACATAGTATCCAGCTTTATCTACAGCCTGGTAATGAAAATAGCACTCATTGTATCTGGCCAGAAAAACCTAAATTATTAAGCTATCATTTAGAAAATAAAGGCTACAAACGCTTAGAGCTGTTATTCGAACCTAAACATTTTATCCAGATTAATGCTGAGATCAATCAGATGATGATCCAACGAGCTATGGAGTTGCTCGCAGCTAATTTCAGCGATCGGATATTGGATTTATTCTGCGGATTAGGTAATTTTAGCTTACCCCTAGCCACTCGATGTCAATTTGTTGTGGGTGTTGAGGGGTATGCTGAACTCGTGGAGCGGGCAAAAGCCAATGCTAAACATAATAATATTAACAATACACAATTTTATTCAGCTGATTTAACAGGTTCTATATTAAATGAAACCTGGGCCCAACAAACTTTCAACAAAATTCTATTGGATCCACCACGGTCAGGAGCTTTGGAAATCATTTCGCAAATTGCACATTGGAATGTTGAGCGTATTGTGTATGTATCCTGTAACCCTGCTAGTCTAGCTAGAGATACTAAAGAATTAATAAAACAAGGTTATCGTTTAGAGCAAGCCGGAATTATGGATATGTTCCCGCAAACTCATCATAGTGAGGCAATTTGTTTATTTACTAAATAGGTTGTATGAATAAACTAAATAGCACATTTTTCAAGAAATTCTGTTTTTTGATAGGGATATTTTGCAGCACATTCTTATTAATCTGCCCAACAAAAAGTTCGGGCTATTATGATGAAAATGCACAGGATTCATCCTTTTCATCCCTTCGACAAAGCTTGAATAATATATTGAGCCAATTTAGAGGCTTTAATACTGGAGTTTCTATCCAGTCTTTATCCACCGGAAGAATATTGTATCAATATAATGCCAACCGGGGTTTTGTTCCCGCTAGCACATTAAAATTATTTACCGGAATTGCTGCTTTAGATTATTTAGGCCCTCATTTCCAATTTAAAACCCGTTTTTTAACCAATTCTGGAGCAAGGATTCATAATGGCGTTCTAACTGGAAATTTGTATATTAAATTTAGCGGTGATCCCTATTTAACGCTTGATGATCTCAAGGACATGTTAGAGACACTAAACGAACAACACATAAATAGAATCCAAGGTAATATTGTCATAGATGATACCGTCATTGATCGCAGCACCTGGCCTCCGGGACGTGTCATTGATGATAGAATTTTCTGTTATGCTGCACCCGTAACAGCGACTATTATCAATCGCAATTGTTTTAGTCTTAGTGTTAAACCTAATCAACATTTATTACATCCCACTGTCACAAAAAGTAATAGTAATTTAGGTATTGTTATTGACAATCAAGCCATCACAAAACGCTTAAGACAAGGAAGCTATTCCTTAGATTTAAAGCCGAATGCAGCTAGCAAAAATCACTATACTTTAAAAGGCTATCTTTCTCCAAAAATGGGACCTCTGTCCTTTGCAGTGGCCTTACAAAACCCAAATTTAGCCACTTACGATATTTTAGCTGGATTATTAAGAAAATATTCCATCCGCTACTCCAATTTAGTCTTCGGAAAAACCCCTCCCCTCGCTAAAATTTTAGCTGAAAATAGCTCCCCAGAACTTGCTTTTTTAATAAAAAATATGTTAAAAAAGTCAGATAATCTCATCGCGGATAGTTTATTAAAAAAACTAGGAGAGCAGTATTTTTCAGTGCAAGGCAGTTGGAAAACCGGTAGAAACGCTGTTCAAGCTATTCTGGCCAATAAAACAAGTATCGATTTCAAGCAACTCGTGATGGTCGATGGCTCCGGCTTATCTCGTAATAATATAATCACGCCCAATGCTTTTGTTAAATTATTAAATTTCGCTTACACACAATTACCTGATAGTGATTTACTTTTTGAATCCTTACCCCGTTCAGGCATCGATGGTACATTAAAACATCGTTTAGGTGGTCCTGCCTTAGGTAGGATACACGCCAAAACGGGAAGCATGCATGGAATAAGTAGCTTAGCGGGGTATGTTCGAACTGCTAATAATCAAGTTCTTGCTTTTTCTATTTTAATTAATGATCCCGTTCATGGTAAAAATAATCAAGGAGGCTATCGTTTATTAGAAAATCGAATTTGTGAGTTTTTGGTTAGAAGCAATGTTTAAAATAATAAATATTCTCCTTAAAGTCCAAATATACTAAGTTTTAATTGCTTTTTCTAAATTTTTTCAGCACTGCAAACTAAAAATAAGGATAATTAAAAATGGTTAAAATAAAAAATTCGCTCTATTTAAATAATGATGGCAGTATTAATTTAGAGACTTGGCTGCACCATGCTGCAATGCAAAGAAGTCAACAAGATTTCAAATTGATTCGACAAGCTTCTATTCTAAGTCAAATTGTAGGTGAAGCGAAAACAACACCTACTCATGTCTCATGCTTACAACAAGGCCTAACTATGGCCGAAATTCTGTTAGATTTACATTTAGATAAAGAGACCATTGCGGCTTCATTAATTTATAGCTGCGTAAATTACGCAGAACTCTGCTTAGAAACAGTTTATGAGCATTTAGGACCGAACGTAGCGAAAATTATCGAAGGTGCAAAACAAATGAACGCCATTCGTTTTGCCAATACTGCTGCTAATCTACATCAAGCCCAATTAGAAAATATTCGAAAAATGCTACTTGCAATGGTAGAAGATATGCGAGTTGTACTTATTAAGCTCGCAGAACGTACTGCTACTATGCGCACGCTAGATATGCTAGATCGGAAAGCAAGCCAAAGCTATGCCCGTGAAACACTTGATATCTATGCGCCCTTAGCTAATCGTCTCGGCGTGGGTCAACTTCAATGGGAACTAGAAGATCTATCTTTACATTACCTGGAACCAAAAATATATGCGCAAATTGCACAACTTCTTCAAGAGCGGTTAATTGATCGAGAGTCTTATGTACAAATTATTTTAACTCAATTACGAAAGATTTTAGATAATGCTAAATTACATAATTTCGAAATATATGGACGAGTAAAACACATCCATAGTATTTACAGAAAAATGCAACAAAAAAAATTAAAATTTGAAGAGCTCTATGATCTCAATGCCATCCGCATTTTGGTCAATACCATTAAAGATTGCTACAATGTTTTAAGTATCATCCATAGTCTATGGTCACCGGTGTCAGGGCAGTTTGATGATTATATTGCGACACCGAAATCTAATGGTTATCGCTCGATTCACACAGCAGTTTTAGGTCCTGGACAAAAAATACTTGAAATCCAAATTCGTACTCATCAAATGCATCAAGAATCTGAGCATGGGTTAGCTGCGCATTGGCAATATAAAGAAACTGCTCAGCGACAAAAAGAAAGTTATCAGACAAAAATTGCCTGGCTCCGCCAAGTCCTAGAATGGCAAAAGGAATTAGTAAAGCGAGGTAAAGCTACTGTACCCGGTCTTACAACTGTTTTAGATGATCGCGTGTATGTTTTTACACCTAATGGGGATATTCTTGATCTTCCTAAAGGCTCCACACCTTTAGATTTTGCTTACCACATACACAGTGAAGTAGGACATCGGTGCCGAGGAGCAAAAATCAATGGCGCTATTGTCCCCCTGACTTATCAACTAAAAATTGGAGAGCAAATCGAAATCCTTACTGCAAAACAAGGAAACCCAAGTCTAGATTGGCTAAATCCAAATTTAGGCTATTTATACACCGCTCGAGCTAAAGCAAAAGCTCATCATTGGTTCAAAACCCAAGATTATGAAAAACATTTACTTCATGGTGAAGATTTATTTAATAAAGAAATTCAGCGCTTAGGATTAACCTCTCTCGATCCTGAGAAATTAGCACATAAACTTCATTTTAAAACAAAAAAAGAAATGATTGCCGCACTAGGCAGTGGCGACCTAAGGCTAGCGCAGCTTTTAAATGCAATACAATCACAAGAAAAACAGTTAGTATCAAACTCCGATCAACCTGAAATTTTATTAGGGAAACCTCGAAGCAGCTTGCCAGAAGGTATTAGTATAGCGGGTGTGACTGATTTACTAACACAAACTGCGGGTTGTTGCAAACCTGTTCCAGGTGATCCCATCCGCGGGTTCATCACTCAAAGTCGTGGAATTGTGTTACATCGAGACGATTGTATGCATTTACTCAATCTCGAACCAGAAAAACATAATCGTTTAGTAGATGCCGATTGGGGCCAAGCCGTTAGTCAAGTGTATCCAGTCGATATTTGTGTAGAAGCCTATAATCGACCTGGTTTACTACGTGATGTATCTACACTTATTGCTAACGAAAAGCTAAATCTAGTCGCACTGACATTGGCAAGTGATAAACCCGATCCAAAAGCTTATATTAAATTAACGATAGAAATACCTAGCTTACTCTCACTTGGTAAAGTACTTGATCGCATTAAACAAATACCTAATGTTATTGATGTTAGAAGACAAATCATTAATTAAATCATGTTAGCACCTTGTTCAATGATATATTGACAAGCAAGCAGACAAAAATTTCCAGCGAAGAATATACCTATGTCTAAAGAAATAATTTATAGTATCTCTGAGCTCAATCAAATGGTTCAAGATCTACTACAAGATGCATTTTTACCTATTTGGGTTGAAGGTGAGGTTTCTAATTTCGCTAACCCTTGCTCGGGGCATTGGTATTTTTCTTTAAAGGATCAAAAAGCTCAAGTACGCTGTGCACTTTTCAATGGTCGACAACGTTATCAAGATAACTCACCAAAAAACGGCATGCAGATCTTGGCGCGTGCCAAAATTTCTTTATATCCTGCGCGTGGAGAATTTCAGTTAATCATTGATCATTTTGAACCTGCAGGTGAAGGAGCTTTACGTAAAGCATTTGAACAATTAAAAAATCAACTGACAGAAGAAGGTTTATTTGAACCGCAACATAAAAAACCTATACCGAAGTTCCCCAATACAATAGGCATAATTAGTTCAGAAACCGGCGCTGCATTGCGGGATATCTGCATTGTTCTTAAATTACGTTTTCCCGCTATTAGTATTATTGTATATCCTTCTTTAGTTCAAGGAAAAACTGCCTCAACACAAATTATTAAGCAAATACAAACTGCAAATCATCGCAAAGAATGTGATGTTTTAATTTTAGCGCGAGGAGGCGGATCCCTAGAAGACTTATGGCCTTTTAATGAGGAAACTGTAGCTAGAGCAATTTTTAAAAGTGATTTACCCATTATTAGTGCAATTGGACATGAAACAGATTTTACCATTGCTGATTTTGTTGCAGACAAGCGTGCTGCCACTCCCACTATGGCAGCACAATTAGCAAGTCCCGATGGAGATGAATATCAACTACAACTCGATAAAACCCATCAGCGCCTTACTAAGGTTATTCTCTATTTATTAAAAAGCTATCAGCAAAACCTAGAAAATCTAGCTAAGCGATTACGTCATCCACAGCAAAGAATTCAAGATGGATTTCAACGTTGCGATGAACTAGCACAACGCTTAGATCTAGGGATAAAAAATCAATTACAAATTCGCGAACAAAAAATCTTAGGTTTATCACGCACACTTCAAGCCATAAGCCCTTTAGCTAGCTTATCCAGGGGATATGCGATTGTAAGTGATGCTACGAGCAAAAAAATCCTGCGTAATAGCAAAGAAGTAAAATCCGGTCAAAAAATCATTACTCAACTAGCTAAAGGTGAGTTATTGTGTGAAGTCAAAGCGAGATTTTAGTCTTCTATAAAAAATAAGATTAGGACATTCTTTATCACAGAAATAAGCCGACCTGAAACTATCCAAGAATATTTCTGGCTTGCAAATTAAGCAATAATTCAGAAAAATTTTAAGAGGGTATGTTATTTTTCTTCTACCATTGGCTCAGCATAGCCACACTCCTTACGAGGGCAAACTTTTTCGGTCCCTCGACGTTTGGTTGTTTTAATCGTCATCACAGGCCAAGCACAACGAGGACATGCTTGTTCGATAGGCTCATTCCATACTGCGTAGGTACAAGTAGGATAAGTAGAACAAGAATAAAAAATTTTACCATATCGTGATTTACGTTTAAGCAATGTACCTTTATGACATTCAGGACATTCTATTCCTGTGTCTGCTGGTTTTTCTAAAGGTTCTATATGTTTACATTTAGGGTAGTTACTACATCCAATAAACTTCCCATAACGACCAACCTTTATATGCAAAGCATGTCCACAATCTGGACATAAACGACCTTGTACAACCTCAGGTTCACTTACAGTAGTAACCTCTCCCTCCATATTTCGCGTGTAATCACATTCTGGATATCCTGAGCATCCGATAAATCTACCTCGCTTACCTAAACGTATCGATAACGTTTTACCACATTTCGGGCAAACTTCATCTAAAGCTTCTTGGGTCACATCCTTTCGATGTACAGTTTCTTCAGTGGTCTCAATCAATGCTTTAAACGGGGTCCAAAAATCTTGTAGTAATGGAACCCATTCTTTTTCTCCTCTCGAAATCTGATCAAGTTCATCCTCTAATCGCGCCGTAAAGGCATAATCAACATATTGCATAAAATAACGAGTAAGAAATTTATTGACGATCCTACCGACATCGGTCGGTTTGAATCTTTTTTGATCCAATGTGACATATTCTCTTTGCTGTAAGGTTGAAATAATAGGTACGTAGGTAGAAGGTCGACCAATATCTCGTTCTTCTAAAGCCTTGACTAGGCTCGCTTCGCTGTAGCGCGGGGGTGGTTCAGTAAAATGTTGCTCAGCGCTAATATCGATGAGATTAACTTGATCCCCTACTTTAAGGGGAGGTAACATACTTTCTTCTTCAGATTTAGCTCTATCATCATCTAATATCTTAGTTTTATTATCATCATAACTTTCTAAATAAACTGACATAAAACCAGCATGCACGATAGTCGATCCATTCGCCCGGAAACAATGATCCTTAGCTCCATTTGCACTTAGATCAACTGCTACCGTGTCGATAGTGGCATGAATCATCTGTGATGCTATCGCACGTTTCCAAATAAGTTCGTATAATTTAAATTGATCAGGGGCTAAATGTTTTTTAAGTTGCTCAGGTGAAAACTCTACATGGGTAGGTCGAATAGCTTCATGTGCTTCTTGAGCATTTCGACTTTTAGTCCGAAAATGTCGAGGAGATTCAGGTAAATCCTTTTCACCGTACCTTTGTAAAATGAGTTCACGTATCGAAACTATTGCCTCATTGGATAAATGAACAGAATCGGTTCGCATATAAGTAATTAACCCAACTAAACCTTCCCCAACATCAATTCCTTCGTAAAGTTGTTGTGCAAGACGCATTGTTCGCTGAGCTGTAAATCCTAATTTACGACCAGCTTCCTGCTGTAAAGTAGATGTAGTAAAAGGCGCTGCGGGATTACGTTTACGTTGTTTTTTTTCAACATTTACAACCTGTAAATAACCTTTTGCCAATTGTTGTAAATTCTCTTTGATTGCAGTAGCTTGTTCGTCTGTAGTAATACTGAATTGGCTAAGCTTTTCATGTTGATACTGAATTAAACGTGCGCTAAAAAGTTTCTCGTTTGATTTGTTATCGGCTGTAATAGTCCAATATTCTTGAGATTTAAAGGCTTCGATTTCTTCTTCGCGTTCAACAATTAATCGTAAAGCCGGACTTTGAACACGTCCTGCAGACAATCCTCGACGAACCTTTTTCCAAAGCAAAGGTGATAAAGTAAAACCAACTAAATAATCTAATGCGCGACGTGCTTGTTGTGCATTTACCAAATCCATAGCGATATGCCTTGGATTTTCTACCGCTGCTTTAACGGCCGATTTGGTAATTTCATGAAAAACCACACGATAAATGGGCTTGTTTTTTAGCATTTTTTTCTGCTTTAGAATTTCATAAATATGCCAAGCAATCGCTTCACCTTCACGATCAGGATCAGTTGCCAAATATAAAGCATCAGCCTGCTTAAACGCTTTGATGATCATATCCATATGCTTGGCATTCTTTTCAATCAAAGCATATTGCATAGCAAAACCATGCTCTGGATTCACAGCGCCTTCTTTAGGTATCAAATCACGGACATGGCCATATGAAGCCAAAATTTCAAAATCTTTACCTAAATATTTCTTGATTGTTTTAGCCTTTGCGGGCGATTCTACAATCAACAGTTTTTTTGCCATCTTTTATTTCCTCACGTAGCCACCAGGAACTACGTCAATATACCCTTGGAGTTGCAGCGTCGATAAACGAGCAAGTAGTTTATCGATAGTTAAGCCAGTCCTTGCCATTAAAGTATCAATACTAGTCATTTCAAATCCA
>CASFML010000093.1 GCA_949295795.1 uncultured Gammaproteobacteria bacterium
ACAAAATTTAGTAGTGATATAGCAACGACGACTGAATAAGCCAGTATTCCGCTTAAACAAGGTAAATACATATGGCATTTATCCCTTTGATAACACAAATGATCGCACAATTTTGTTGTTTGCCAGGAGTGGGTCCTAAATCTGCACAGCGCATGGTTTTTCATTTACTAGAAAGAGCACGCGCAGATGGTTCAGCTTTGGCAAAAATTATTGCGCAAGCGATTCAAGAAATAGGAAATTGCGAGCAATGCCGAAGTTTGAGTGAGACACCTATTTGTACGCTATGTTCAAGTCCAAATCGAGATAGCAGTCTCCTTTGTGTGGTTGAAACACCGGTTGACGTACTCGCTATCGAACAAACAGCCAGCTACCGTGGCTATTATTTTGTTCTGATGGGCCGCTTATCACCGCTTGATGGCATAGGCCCTGAAGAACTAGGTATCAAACACTTAGTTCAACGCATCACTATCCAACCTCCCCAAGAAATCATTTTAGCCACTAATCCCACTGTAGAAGGTGAAGCCACTGCACATTATCTCACTGAGCTCATTAAACAAAGAGGGATTAAGATCAGTCGCATTGCTCATGGTGTTCCGTTAGGAAGCGAGCTAGAGTTTATTGATAACCATACTCTAGCTCGTTCCTTACATGCGCGCGTCGTCGTTTAGCTGAAGTTAAAACTTTAAGTGGCTATAAGCAGTAGGATCTAACTCTGATACTGATGATTGTCTGTGAAAAAAAGTAGAGCTACCGGCAGTCATTGCCTCTGAATAGGATTGCGCTGTAACTAATTTAAGCTCTTCAGCGTGGAAAATTTTACGGATTTCATCTAAAGATAGATTGGGATATTTTAAAGTGAGCGTATTAAGCTCAAAAAACAACGAAATTCCCAAATCCCCTTTTAGTTTAGCAAAATCTATAATTTCTTTATAACCAGGATTTTTAATAAAACTTCCCTCGGGAATCCCTAATGCAAATGCAGCTAATGGAGAAGGTTGAACGCCTATAATATATTTAGGTTTATCGGGATTATCGGGATTATCGGGATTATCGGGATTATCGGAGAAAATAATGGCATGATCTGGCCCTTCATTGATCGGTTCCGAGCAACCCGCAATAAAATTTGAATTTATTAAATTTTCTTCACACAAAGGAATACTTTTTAGATTTTTTGTATCGATCAAGCAAGTACACCCATATATTCCCGCAGCAAGCTGTTCTTGCTCTAGACCAGTGAATTCACCTAGACTAGAGTAGGTATTAGATGCATAAATAGAATTAGGATATTTTTTTTTAATATAGGGCAATCTCGCTAAAATACTTTGCTCATTACCTTGTGCAAAACCAAGCGTAAAAACTTTAATGAAATTTTCTATTAAAGGCATTTTTTTATCAAAAGCTTCGCCACGCCATAAAAATCCATTTTTTGGACCAGAGGAAATGACAACCCCCTCTTTATTATAGCCGGCGAGGTTATAGGAAGGTTCGGGAGCTTCCATTTCGGTAGGAAAATTATCCATAAAATTTATTATCCTTATTTAAAAATAAAATACTGAAGTTAAAATATACTCGAAAAATTACTAAAAATCGAGAAGACTAAAGTATTTTTTAATTAAAAAAATAGAAATAATTTTTTTATAACTTTAAAGAAATATTCCCACTTTATGATTTAATTTTGTTAATTCAATAAAGTGGGAATAGTCGAAGATAATTTAAGCGAGTGCTTGCTTAGCCTGCTCTACAAGTTGTGCAAAAGTCACTTTATCAGTAACCGCTAAATCCGCTAAAATTTTACGATCAAGTGCAATGTCTGCTTTGTTAAGGCCAGCAATAAAACGACTATATATCATGCCGTGTTTACGTACTTCGGCGTTAATACGCACTATCCACAATGCGCGAAAATCACGTTTCTTTTGCTTTCTATCACGATAAGCATACTGACCTGCCTTAGTTACCGCTTGTTTCGCTGCCCGAACAACACGACTTCTGGCACCTTTATAACCTTTTGCTGCTTTTAGAATCTTTTTATGTCGGGCTCTTGCAGTAACCCCACGTTTCACTCTTGGCATCGTCTTTAACCTCTATAATTAATTCGTTGTTTTAAGAACCCTGTAACATACGTTCGACAGCACGCACATCACTGGGGTTAACTAAATTTGTATGACGCAAGTGACGCTTGCGCTTACTATCTTTCTTAGTAAGGATATGGTTATGGTGTGATTGCGCACATTTATAACCTTTCGCTGTAGGTTTAAAGCGCTTGGCAGCGCCTCGGTGACTTTTTAACTTTGGCATATAGAGTGTACTCCGCTATTACTGATATATGTATTATACTCTTCGCACTTGGTCTGTGTTGCCACTCAATTGCTGCGAGTATTATTTAGCTACTTAGTTTTTTTTGGGCTGACCACTAACACCATCTGCCGACCTTCCATCTTAGGTTTATCATCAATCGCAGCATAAGCCGCCAGATCCTTTTCTAAACGCTCGATAAGTTTAGCGCCTAAGTGCAAATGGGCGATTTCGCGACCCCGAAATCGTACTGTAATCTTAGCTTTATCGCCTTGCTGTAGGAATCGGATCAGGTTGCGTAGCTTGACCTGATAATCCCCTTCTTCTGTCACGGGTCGAAACTTAATCTCTTTTAATTGTATGCGCTTTTGCTTTTTTTTCTGCGCAGTTTTTTGTTTACTCAATTCAAAGAGATATTTTCCATAATTCATGATCCGACAAACAGGAGGAACGGCTGTCGGCGCAATTTCTACTAAATCAAGGTTAGCCTCTTCAGCTTTTCTTAGTGCATCATTTAAAGAAACCACACCTAACTGCTCACGATCAGAACCTATGAGTCTTACTTGGGGAACACGAATTTCGTGGTTAACCCTTACTTTTTTTGCGTTGCTGGCTCCTGACCTAGGTTGAAATCCTCCTCCCGGTCGATGCTGAATAACTTTTTCGGTACTAATAACTATTTCTCCGTATCGATTCGACTATGCGGCACAATAGCCTGCCGAATCTTCTGATAAAACGTATGGACCGACATACTACCCAAATCATCCCCTGTTTGTCTACGTACGGTGATTTGTTTTGTATCGACTTCCTTAGCCCCTATCACAAGCTGATAAGGAATCTTCTGCAAGCTCTGTTCGCGGATCTTAAAGCCGATCTTCTCATTTCTCAAGTCCAATTTGACTCTTAGCCCCAAAGCCTCTAGTTCCCGAGCTATTTCATTAGCATAATCACGCTGTTTATCGGTGATGGTCATGATAACCACCTGGATAGGGGCTAACCAGAGTGGGAAAAGGCCTGCATAATGTTCAATGAGTATCCCTATAAACCGCTCGATAGAGCCTAAAATGGCTCGATGCAACATCACTGGGGTTTTACGCTCTCCCTGTTCGCTCACGTATTCAGCGCCTAGACGCATTGGCATAGAAAAGTCGACTTGTACGGTACCACATTGCCAAACTCGACCTAAACAGTCTTTTAAAGAAAATTCAACCTTCGGGCCGTAGAAAGCCCCTTCACCCGGTGAATAAGTCCATGTTACCCCGTCTCGTGCATCTAAGGCCTGAGCTAAGGCTTCTTCAGCTTTGTCCCAGCTCTCATCTGAGCCAACACGCGCTTCAGGACGGGTTGCTAATTTCAGAATGACTTCATTAAATCCAAAATCGGCATAAACGCTATACAATAAATCGATAAAGGCAGCTACTTCCGCTTGAATCTGATCTTCAGTACAAAAGATATGAGCGTCGTCTTGCACAAATCCCCGCACGCGCATTAAACCGTGCAAAGCTCCTGAGGGCTCATTGCGATGACAAGAACCAAATTCAGCAAAACGTAAAGGTAGATCGCGATAACTTTTAATACCTTGATTAAAAATTTGGATATGCCCCGGGCAGTTCATCGGCTTAATGGCAAATTCGGTATTCTCTGTAGCCGTTGTAAACATTTCTTTAAAAAATTTATCCCAGTGACCCGACTTCTCCCAAAGTTGGCGCGCTAAAACTTGTGGGGTACGGATCTCTTGATAACCTGCTATTTGCAAACGTGAACGAATATATTGTTCGATAATTTGATATAAGGTCCAACCATGAGGATGCCAAAACACCATCCCAGGCGCTTCTTCTTGGATGTGAAATAAATCTAATTGTTTGGCTAATTTGCGATGATCGCGTTTTTCGGCTTCTTCTAAACGATATAAATAATCCTTTAAATCACTCTCCGTTAACCAAGCCGTTCCATAGATA
>CASFML010000094.1 GCA_949295795.1 uncultured Gammaproteobacteria bacterium
GCGCCACTCAATCGCGCCAGGATTATTAGGCAATCTTATTCGAAAAATGTTATGTCGCAGGCCAAAAATCCAAGCTGGAAGGGAACACAAGAGCATTTTAACTTGCTTCTAGTGATGCCAAATTAATTAATAAACCAGGCCCCATTGTACTCGATAGACTTAATTTCTTTAAATAAACACCTTTTGCAGTAGCAGGCTTGGCTTTTTTAACTACTCCCACCAATACCTCTAAATTTTGTAGTAGTTGTTGTGGCTCAAAACTGAGCTTTCCAATTGTACAATGGATTATCCCACCTTTATCGGCACGATAACGCACTTGACCTGATTTCGCATTAGCAACCGCTGCACTAACATCCATCGTTACTGTGCCAATTTTGGGGTTGGGCATCAAATTTCTAGGCCCTAATATCTGACCCAGTTGACCTACTAAACGCATCGCATCAGGGGTTGCAATCAAAACATCAAAGTCTAAATTACCGGCTTTAATGCTTTCAGCCAAATCTTCAAAACCCACAACATCAGCACCTGCTGCTTTTGCTGCATCGACATTGGCTGCCTGAGCAAACACAGCAACTCGGGGTGTTTTGCCTATCCCATGGGGTAATACCACAGCACCGCGCACAGTTTGATCCGATTTACGCGGATCTATGCCCAAATTAATACTGACATCAACACTTTGATTAAATTTAACTGGGAATTCCTTGAGCAGGTTAACCGCTTCTACTACCGTATAGGTCTTACCAGGAAGCAGCTTTTCTTTAATTAAACGAAAACGTTTACTGATTTTAGCCATGTTCACGCCCTCCTTCAATTTCTATACCCATATTACGCGCTGTTCCGGCTATCGTACGCATAGCCGCTTCTAAATCACTTGCCGTTAAGTCAGGCATTTTAATCTTGGCAATCTCAGCCAACTGTTTACGCGTGATTTTACCGACCTTATTTTTATTAGGAATACTACTGCCTTTACTGATACTCGCAGCCTTCATAATTAAATAGGAAGCAGGTGGAGTTTTGATAATAAAGGTAAAGCTACGATCCGAATACACCGTAATAACGACCGGCATCGGCATACCTTTTTCTGAACTCTGAGTGCGCGCATTAAAGGCCTTGCAGAATTCCATAATATTTACCCCTTGCTGCCCCAAAGCAGGACCAATAGGGGGAGCTGGATTAGCCTCGCCCGCTTTTACTTGTAGCCTCACATAGGCTTGAATTTTCTTTGCCATATTTACCTCCGGGTCTAACGCTTAATTAACGTAATTAAGCTTCCCATTGTTTATTCATACTCTTTGCACTTGAAATTTTGTCTAGTTACCGTTCAATTCAAGGAGGTTAGATAACCTCATCCCCAAATGACACAGTACTTGACAAAAACCCCATTGCTGCGAGTACATTTTATCCCTTTTCTTGCTAAAAAGGGTCCTTCGTATCAAGCTTTTTTAACTTGACCAAACTCTAATTCAACTGGTGTAGCACGACCAAAAATAATAACCGAAACACGCAGACGGTTTTTTTCATAGTTTACTTCTTCAACCTCTCCATTGAAGTCAGCAAAAGGTCCGTCCACAACCCGAACCACTTCCCCTACTTCAAATAGGATTTTAGGTCGTGGCTTATCCACACCTTCCTGCACACGTTGTAAAATTTTATCAACCTCTTTATTACTTAGTGGTACCGGCTTATCACTTGTTCCACCGATAAATTTAATCACACCTGGCGTCTTCTTTTGCACGAGATACCAACTATCTTCATCCATATCCATTTCAACTAAGACATACCCTGGATAAAAATTTCGGGTTGTTCTACGCTTACGGCCTTGATGAATTTCGACCACTTCTTCGGTTGGCACGATAATTCGTCCAAATTTTTGTGTTAAAGCTTGCTGCTCAATCCGCTCCTTTAAGGCAGCTAAAACCTTGCGCTCATAACCTGAGCGTACTTGTACGACATACCATTGCATCGATGCATGCACAGGTTTTTCTTCTGTTACAGAGGGTTTTTCAGTGGCTGAAACAGGATCGCTCGACGATTGCTCGGAAACATCGGAATGAAGTTCTGATTTTTTTTCTGTCATATGTTAACTATCCTCTTCATTTACGCTGTTAAAAAAGCAACTGCCCATAATAAGAGTGTATCTATACCCCATAAAAACAAGCCCGCAACAACAACCATTGCCATCACGATTAAAGTAGTACGCACAGTTTCTTCTCGTGTTGGCCAGACTACTTTGCGTAATTCAGCGCGCGAAGCTTGTGCAAATGCCCAAAATCGTCGCCCTAACACTGTATTAAAAAATAACGACGCCAACACAATGGCGCCTATTATCCAGCCTATCAAGCGAATAGCAATGGCCTGGTGAGAAAAATAATTATTAGCGTAAATAGACAATAGTAAAATAACTCCCATCATCAGCCAGAGTATGGAATCTCTTTTAGTTGCCTTGTTTTCTAGCTTTGTATTCTTCATTTCACCTATTTCTATTTTCTATATTCTGCAAAAACTGAGTCACTTGGTTTTTCCATCAGCTATATTTGACCTCAACACTTGTTCAGTCATTTTTCAGCTTAGCAAACTCGATTTTTGGCAGGCCAGGAGGGAATCGAACCCCCAACCTGCGGTTTTGGAGACCGCCGCTCTGCCAATTGAGCTACTGGCCTAATCCTTTATTTATATAATCTTCATTTTTTGGAGCCCACAACCGGGATCGAACCGGTGACCTCTTCCTTACCAAGGAAGTGCTCTACCACTGAGCCATGTGGGCCTGCATGCATTTTCATTGTGTTTGAATTATTGCCGTGCTGCCACTCACGCCCTGCCTGCATCGCTTTTTTTGGAGCGGGTGATGGGAATCGAACCCACATAGCCAGCTTGGAAGGCTGGTATTCTAACCGTTGAACTACACCCGCAAGTTATCTCTAAAAAATAACTGGTGGAGGGGGAAGGATTCGAACCTTCGAAGGCTGAGCCGGCAGATTTACAGTCTGCTCCCTTTGGCCGCTCGGGAACCCCTCCTCAAAATTGATGGGCTATTTTGCGAAAGTCAAGGCTGGATGTCAACCACTATTCTCATTACAATACATAAAAGTTTTTTTGTGTTTTTATTATGCATTTTCAAATGAACATTTATTCCGCTGCTGTGACACTTTTTTTAGTTATGGATCCACTCGGAAATATTCCCGTTTTTTTATCCTTACTTAAACAAGTTGAGCCAAAACGACGTACTAAAATTATTTTGCGTGAAAGTTTAATTGCATTTGCTATCTTGACGCTTTTTTTATTTTGCGGAAAACCTATCTTAACAAGCTTACATATTAGTGAAGAAGCCTTAGGAATTGCCGGCGGAATTATTTTGTTTCTTATTGCAATTAAAATGTTGTTTCCGATGGGGCAAAAAATAGCGGAACAAACGCAAGGAGAACCTTTTATTGTTCCTATGGCTATTCCGTTGCTTGCTGGGCCCTCTTCCATGACCACCGTCATCTTATTTGCTAGCCAAGCGCCGCAGCAAATGGGTAAATGGTTTACCGCTTTAGCCGCTGCATCATTGGTAGCAACCCTATTACTTTTAATTGCTGTACCACTCCAAAGATTATTAGGGGTTAAAGTCATTGCCGCATTAGAGCGTTTGATGGGAATGATATTAACCACGATTGCGGTACAAATGTTTTTAACGGGTCTAGGTACTTACCTAAGCAGTATTACTTAATACTTTTTTCAATATAGCTAAAGCTTCATCCAACTGTTCTTTACTGATGACTAAAGGCGGTGCTAAACGAATAACCGTATCATGAGTTTCGTAACTTAATAAACCC
>CASFML010000095.1 GCA_949295795.1 uncultured Gammaproteobacteria bacterium
CGGGTTTATGTAGTTTAATTTGTTTGTTGCTCAGTTATCCATTTGCTTATCTGTTAGCCCGACTTGATTCTAAATATAAGAGTTTATTATTGTTTTTGGTGATCATTCCTTTTTGGACCAGTTCGTTGATTCGAACCTATGCGATCATATCCATATTGAAAGCAAAAGGTTTATTAAATACGGTTTTATTAGCGTTAGGGATTATTCATCAACCCTTAACGATTTTATACTCCAGTACTGCGGTTATTATTGGTTTAGTGTATAGTTTGCTTCCTTTCATGATTTTGCCTTTGTATGCCAATATTGAAAAATTAGACACGCAATTTATTGATGCGGCGCGTGATTTAGGGGCGAATACCATGACAACATTCACTCGGGTTATTTTACCGTTAACCTTACCAGGCATTATGGGCGGCATCATTTTGGTATTTTTGCCCGCGATGAGTATGTTTTATATTCCTGACATTTTAGGTGGCGCTAAGTCACTGTTAGTGGGAAATCTTATTCAAAACGAATTTTTATCCGCAAACAATTGGCCATTAGGTTCCGCGGTGAGTATGGTACTCACGTTAGCCATGGGTGTGTTGTTACTATTGTATCGACGTGCCAATAAAATAGGACAATATCACGATGAACCGATTGGCGAAATTTAGTTATTTGGCAGCGATCTACTGCTTTTTTTACTTTCCTATTGTTTTGTTGATTATTTATTCATTTAATAACTCAACCTATTCATTGCTTTGGCATGGGTTTACGTTAGATTGGTATAAGCAACTGGGTGATGATACTGATCTGGCGGTGGTTGCATTGCATTCTTTGGAAGTGGGTGTGTTAGCGGCAAGTTTAGCGACCTTAATTGGTACGATTGCAGCGACGTGTTTGTATCGGTATCGTTTTTTTGGTAAGCATTTATTGCATGGTTTGTTGTTTGTTTTGATCGTTTCGCCCGATATTGTAATGGGAATTTCATTACTGATCCTGTTCTTTTTACTGAATATGCGTTTAGGTTTTTGGTCGTTATTGTTATCGCATATCACCTTTTGCATTCCTTTTGTTGCGGTCACGGTTTATAGTCGACTCACGGGTTTAGATAAAAATATTTTTGAGGCCGCGCGAGATTTAGGTGCAAATGATTTTATGAGCTTTCGTCGAATCATTATTCCGATGTTATGGCCAGCGATATTAGCTGGCTGGTTGCTAAGTTTTACCTTATCGTTAGATGATGTGATTATTAGTTTTTTTGTTACCGGCCCCGATTTTCAAATTTTACCTTTATATATCTACTCCTTAGTGCGTATTGGCTTAAAACCAGAATTAAACGCATTATGCTCGGTGATGTTTGCGATTACATTATTTATTGTAGTTGCCTTTCAACTTGTACTACCCAAAAAGGTTAATCAATAATCATGCGTTTCGTTTGTTATTTTTTCATCCTTTGTTTAAGTGGGCTGGTGAGCCCAGTTTATGCCCAAGAAAAGATTGTTAATATTTATAATTGGTCAAACTATATTTCCAATGACGTATTGAAACAATTTACGCAAGAAACGGGAATCAAGGTCAATTATACGACCTACGACAGTAATGAAACCTTGTATGCAAAACTTAAAGCCAATCCACATACCGGTTATGATGTTATCGTACCCTCGACTTATTTTGTCGATCGCATGCGCCGACAAGGTATGTTGCAAGCCTTAGATAAATCCCGTTTACCGAATTTTAAAAACCTCAATCCAACCTTACTTAATAAATCGTATGATCCTGGTAATCATTACAGTATTCCGTATTTTTGGAGTTCAACTGGAATTGTGGTTAATAGCAAATACCATAACGCACAACAGTTGCAAGCTTGGTCAACACTTTGGAATCCTATTTATCGAAATCAATTGCTATTATTGGATGATGTCCATGAAGTCTTTTCTATGGCACTCATGGTGTTAGGTTTTTCACCAAATGATACCAATCCTGAACATATTCGTTTAGCTTATTTCAAATTAAAGCAATTAATGCCCAATGTGCGTCTATTTAATAATGATGGCGTGAAATCACTTTTTATTGATGAAGATTTAAGTGTGGGCATGGCTTGGAATGGTGACATCTATCAAGCCGCCAAAGAAAATCCTGCTTTACGATTTATTTATCCTAAAGAAGGTTTTGTGATTTCTATTGATAGTATGGCCATTCCGATAGGGGCGTCACATCCGAATAATGCTTATATTTTTATCAATTTTATACTCAGACCGGATATTGCTAAAAAGATTAGTCTAGCCACCGGTTTTGCAACACCTAATCTGACGGCCTACAAAATGATGCCAAAAGCGACTTTACTTAATTCGATGATTTATCCCGATAAACACACCTTACAACGGGGTAGGGTTCAGAATGATGTGGGCGCAGCGGAAAGTGTTTATCAACATTATTGGGAATTATTGAAGATTGGTGGTTAATTTAGATCTATTATTGACGTTGGCAGTATACTGTAAGCGTCATGACACGCGCATGTTTCTGAATTGAAAAAAATTTAATTGGCAGAGCGAGAGGTTTAGAAAAGCTATGAGTTGGTTAAAAAAGGTTATCAAAGGCATTCGGACCGTCGTTCGAAATACCACTGTTCCAGAAAATAGTTGGACGAAATGTGAGTCCTGTGGTGCCGTATTATTTCGTGCAGAATTTGAACGGAACCTAATGGTTTGCCCGACATGCAATCATCATCATCGTGTTAAAGCCCGTAAACGCTTAGCACAAATTTTAGATCCTGAAAGCACTCAAGAAATTGCTAGCCAAATAGAAGCGGTTGATAGGCTTAAGTTTAAAGATCAATTTAAATATAAGGATCGTTTACATTCAGCGATGAAAAAAACCGGTGAAAAGGAAGCCTTGTTGGTTATGCAAGGAAAACTTAGTGATCGAGCCGTGGTCTGTGCTGCCTTTGAATTCGATTTTATGGGCGGCTCGATGGGTGCAGCGGTAGGTGAGCGTTTTGTACAAGGTGTACTTAGAGCCATCGATGAGGATATTCCTTTTATCTGTATTTCAGCGAGTGGTGGAGCACGGATGCAAGAAGGTTTGTTTTCACTGATGCAAATGGCAAAAACCAGTGCTGTCCTGGGTAAACTAAAACAAAAAGGACTTCCCTTTATTTCAGTGTTAACCGATCCAACGATGGGTGGTGTATCGGCAAGCTTTGCTAATCTGGGCGATATTATTATTGCAGAACCAAAGGCCTTAATTGGTTTTGCAGGTCCGCGGGTTATTGAACAAACCGTCCGTCAAGTGTTACCCGAAGGATTTCAACGCAGCGAATTTTTGTTAGCACATGGCGCCATCGACATGATTGTCGATAGGAGAGCGTTGAAAGATAAACTTGCTTCGCTCTTAAATAAACTGATGGCAGCGAATCAGGGACGTTATACACTTACTGCGATTGCCAATGACGATATCTAATGAATTAAATGTGTGCGAACGGACCGTATCCGATTGGTTAACTTATATTGAGACTTGTCATCCGAGTAACATCGATTTGGGTCTTGAACGCATTTCACAGGTTGCACAGCGCTTATCAGTAGTCAACTTCAATTGTCCGGTCGTGTCTGTTGCGGGAACCAATGGCAAAGGTTCTAATGTGGCTTTGCTTGCGGCTATTTTAACGGCGGCTGGCTACCGAGTCGGTATCTATACCTCACCGCATCTAATTCGTTATCAGGAACGTATCCAAATTGCCGGCCAATGTATTGATGATCAGGCATTGTGTCAGGCATTTCAACAGATTGAAAAAATTCGTTCTGATATTCCATTGACTTATTTTGAATTTGGAACCTTAGCAGCTTTATGGA
>CASFML010000096.1 GCA_949295795.1 uncultured Gammaproteobacteria bacterium
AACCTATATCTGCGATAAAACTTTTTTTGCTTAGCCCACATTCCTTAACCAGCAAATCCAATATTTCTAGTGGATAAGAGGGACGATATTTAAGATAATGTTGTACTGTCTTAGTAAAAGGTTCAATAAATTTATCGGCCATTAGAAGCTTCGTTAGGGTTCTTTCGAAATTATACCATGGGTAAACTTAGCTTTTGCTTTAATTTAAAAAAATCCGACCATGGATCTCGCTTAAGCTTAGCTAATCGATGTGGCAAATTTTTCACGGTAAAGGTATCGGATTTAATTCTTGTAGTTAATTCATCCCAATTTAAAGGAGTAGCAACAGCTGCATTTGCCCTAATACGGGTTGAATAGGGAGCAATACTGCTGGCTCCACGTTGATTTCGTAAGTAATCGACAAAAATCTTTCCTTTACGCTTCATTCTACTCATATTCGCAACAACAAGCTGAGGATTCTGTAATGCCAAATACTGAGCAAACGTGTGCGCAAATACCTTTATTTTTTCCCAACTATAAAGCCGCTTAATAGGAATTACGACATGCAGACCTTTACTACCCGTCGTTTTAACAAAACAGTGCAAATTAATCTTTTGTAAATGTTCTTTGACAAGAAAAGCTGTTTCAATAACCTTTTTCCATTCGGTATCCGATCCTGGATCAAGATCAAAAGTAATAAAATCAGGCTTTTCTATCTTATCAATTTGACTTGCCCAAGGATGAATTTCCAAAACACCTAATTGTATCAATGCCATTAAGCCAAGTTTATTTTTAATATAAAGATAGGGCTCACGCTTATGGGTCTTATCTGTCAAAGTAATTGCATGCAAGTTTTCTGTTTCGACCATTAAATGTCTTTGATAAAAACACTTTTTCTTTTGGCCATTTGGACAACGCAGCAACGTTAAGGGTCGATTAGTAACATAAGGTAATATCCATTCTGATATCTTATTATAATAATTTGCCAAATCTAATTTCGTTATATTTACATCAGGATATAATAATTTATCAGGGTGAGACAATTTAACGTTGCATGATGAGAACTTATTATTCTTTGAAGATAATTTATTCCTATTTATTTTACGCATTTCTAGACTACTCCTTGATAATTTCGTTGGGTCTCTTATCCTTGCGTAGCCCCTTAAAGCTAGGATGACGTAATACACCTGCACGTGTCCATTCTGTAAATTCAACTTCAACGATTACTCTGGGAAGCACCCAAGTGACTGGACCTAATGCTGGAGGTAATACCTTAAAAGGAATTTTATTTGTTTTATATTTATTTAACAATTTTCTAATGTTTTTTAAAGAATTTTCGTTAAAACCAGTGCCGACTTTGCCACAATAAAGTAAAGTGTTTTTGTTTCCGTAAACCGCTAATAGTAATGAAGCGAAATGATGTCGACTTCCATTACCTGGAGTAAATCCGATAACTAAGAATTCTTGCCGCTTACTGCACTTTATCTTCAGCCAATTTCGATTTCTTCCTGATATATAAGGACTGTCCTTTTTTTTAGATATGATACCTTCCAAGCCTTTTTTACAAGCTTTTTTAAAAAAAATATCGCCATCATTTCCATCGATATGACTGCTAAATATAAGTTTTTTGTTATTTAATGGGATTAATTTTCGTAATAATTTTTTCCGATCCTCCAAAGCACAATGAGTTAAATCCTTACCTTGATAATAAATTAAATCAAATATTACGTAACTTAAAGTAGATTTTCCTTTTTTACTAATTGAATTAGACAGTAATTGAAAATCAGATTGCTTCTTTTTATTGATTGCAATAACTTCTCCATCCAGAATAGCTGATTTCAGATTTAGCTTGTTAATTTCGAGTTGTAATTCCTTAAATTTTTCTGTCCAATCTTTTTGATTTCGAGTCAAAAATTTTATTTTTTTATCTTTAATAAAACTAAGCAAACGATACCCATCAAATTTGACTTCATGTAACCATTCATTTCCGGAAGGTGGCTTTTCAACTAATGTCGCTAACTCGGGGTAGAATGATCGAGGCATAGTTTTTTTCTTGGCTTTACTGAGTTTATCCTTTTTTTGATTTTTAAAGACTTTAGATTTCTCAGGAGTATCTATTTGAAATTTTTTTGTGATTCCTTGCAAGGATCGTCGACTAACGACACTATTCGGTTTAGCTTTGGTAATATCATATTTTTTCTCAGATCGAGCATATTTATCCTTTACTTTGATTAGTAACCAATTTTTTGGATTATTCTTTATTTGAACTAAATTCCAAGCCCCTTTTAATTTTTTACCTTTTAATAGAAAACGTAAATGGCCTTTTTTATAAGCAAAACTTACATCCGTATCTTCGCTTATCCAAGTACCTCTATCCCAAAGCATCACCGTACCACCACCATATTCGCCTTTAGGAATAATTCCTTCAAATTGAGCATACTCAATGGGGTGATCTTCTACATGTACCGCTAAACGTTTAATTGAGCTATCTATACTAGGTCCTTTAGGTATTGCCCAACTTTTTAAAACACCCTTCAATTCCAAGCGTAAATCATAATGTAAATGACTAGCAGCATGTTTTTGGATAACGTAAATTAATTGATTATTTTTTTTTATACTTCCATAGGGCTCAGTACTATGTTTAAAATTCCTTTTTTTACGGTATTTTTGCAATGACATAATATTCCAGTTTATCGATGTTCTTTTGCAGCCTTTTGTTTATTCTTTTCTAAACTCTTTTTCAATAAATCAACAAAATCAATAACATTACCTTTCTTAAAATTGGTTTTAGTTTTTTTCGTGGATACTCTTTTATGTTGAAGTTTAGCCTCTACCCATTTAGCCAACGTTTCTCTAAATACATCATGATAATCTTTAGGATCCCACTTAGTCGTCATACCATTAACAAGTTGTTTAGCCATCTCTATTTCTTTCGAAGAAATTTTGTAGGTCTTTAGATTGTTCGAAGGAAATTCGTAATATGAGACTTTTTTAAGCTCCTGATGGTATCTTAATAAATTAAGCACCAATGCATTTTCATAAGGCATAAGTGCTGCTAAATATTCGCGTGTATGAATAATTACCTTGGAAATTCCAACCTTTTTAGTATCTTTTAAGATTTCGCGTAATAAAACATAGGCTTTTTCTCCCTTTTTATCGGGAACTAAATAATAAGGTTTTTCAAAATCCATGGCATTGATGCTATTTTTGTTAACAAAAGTAACAATATCAATGGTCTTAGAATGTTCGCCAGAAATGGCTTTAATGTCAGACTTCTTTAGCACCAAATAATTTTTATCATCGTATTCATAGCCCTTAGCAACATCCTCCCAAGGCACTTCTTCGCCGGTATGCTCATTAATCCGCATATAACGAATGCGTGCTTTATCGCGTGAATCGATTAGTTTAAACTGTATATCAAATTTTTTTTCAGCTGAATATAAAATAACGGGTATGTTAACTAAACCAAACGTAATGTATCCTTTCCAAATAGGTCTTGCCATTTAAGCTTTCCTTTCTTCGGCTTAAGTTCCTTTATTATAGACCCTACTATAGATTCTTAACTTTACTGGATAAATTTGATAAATTTTTGTGCAGAGAAGATTTTCTGGCGCCGGAGAGATTCGAACGCCCGACCACCAAGTTCGTAGTTATGCGCCTATATTGTAAGTTATTGAAAAAACAAAAGTATTAAACTGGACGACCCTTATAAATATATAATAATGTCTATCTGTACATTGTTCAGTCGCGCAAAAGTCACATACGGGATTTTATGGATTTCAAAGGAAAACTTTATAAAGCATAAAAGAAGCTCTTCTGCAAACGATAATACTTTTTATTTTATTATTTCTTAAACTAATTTTTAAACGATTTAAGCTTAATAATAATCATACTAATACTAAAAGCTTCTTCAATTCCCAGATAAATAGAAATTATATTAATAACCTCCAGAGTAGGTATCACACTATCATTAACTAATGAAATAATTTTTCGCTATCAAATTTTTATAGATGAGACTCAAAATTTCGATTGGGCATTATCAGATATTGGTCTTCCTGATTTAATGGGAATAGAAGTTGCGGAAATTTCTCGTTAATAAGAAAAAGAAAATAATAAATCCCCACTTCCACTTTTTGCGCTAACTGCTCACGCGATAGAGGAAGTTAAGGAAAAGTGTGAACAGGTTGGTTTTGATTATATTCTTAATAAACCATTTACCGAAAAAGATGTTCAAATTATTAATTTATTTATAAGGAGTAAAAATTATAAATTATGTAGTTTTTTTGATAAAATCAATTAATTTTAAATAATATAAAAATAAATAATTGGAAACAATTACAAGAAAAGGAGTTATGCATGCCAAATTTTAACCCTCAAATCCAACTCACTGAAGCCGGTGCAGATAAGATCTTAGAATCATTTAGAAAGACGGGTCACTTCAAGTTAATTGATACCATCGTAACGACTGAAGTATTAAACTATTTTATAAATTATTTAAATCAACTAACTGGGAAACTAACAGGTTGGGATAATAGAGTCCATTTTGAAAATGTAGCTTTTAATCTAAATGATTCAGGGCAAGCCTATCGAGATGAGAAAGTTGAAAAACTATTATATAAGATATTTTATTTTTCATCTAAATGGTCTGTTATTGCATTGGATAATGTAAGAGTTTTACAAGATGAAAATCATTATCCCCTGAGTTCGCGTTTTATAGTAGAGTTCCTAGCTGGATTTACGGGATCTCAGCGTACCCATTTAACCATTAATCGCCAGCTCATTATAAAGAATGCTGAGTTTCATCCATGGGGCTGGATACATTTTTTAATTATGCGGCCCCAATTCCATACCTTGGTATTAGAATTACTAAAAGATGAAGAGTTGGAAGATAATCTAATGGTACTTTTCGAGTCGCTTCATTACGCTAAAATTAAGGTCTTAGAGATAAAAAATACTGACCTTAGTTTGGAATGTTATCAAGCGTTAAATGAATTAATGACTAAAAACTATTATATTGAAGAACTGAAAATCACTGAACCGACGGATCCTGAATCATTGGTCATCTTCCAAGAAATTAACGAATACTTATCTAAGGGCGAAACCGGACAGCAACGTTTTGATAGGGAAAGATTTAATCAAGATGAATTTTTACGATTATTCAATAAGGTGAAAAATGCCTTAGAGCATGAAACTGACGAAGATAAGATTATACAATTTAAAAAAGAATTAAAGTTCATTTTAGAACAAAAAGAAAGAGAGGGTAACGCTATTGTCCGCGAGGAAATTAAATTTAATCCAATGGCGCTCATTCCTAAGGATCATGCGGTGTATTACGATCATGCAGAATATATTGTAGGCCGTTTGCCTTTGTTTAGATTAAATTTAAACCGTTCTATTGATAATCAGGTCAATACCTTAGGTTATTACTTATTAGAAGAGGCCTTAAAGAACAATGATCATTTTATGATGAACTGTCTTCTCGATAATGGAACCGCTAATTTATTTGAACAGCAAGCGGGAGAAAAACCCTTATTAATGCAGATTTATGAAAATCCCGATTTTAAAAAGGTTATTTTAGACCATATTTATTCTCGTCAAACCTTAATCACGCTGGCACAAGACGTTTTAAAAAATTACCAAAAAACCCAAATAATAATGGTTGAACTGGCATACGCTCTTATAAACTATACCCAAAGACTAGAAAAAATAATTTATTCCTATAAGTTGAGTGGTTTTGAACGTTTGCTGAATCGATTAAGAGAAAGATTTGAATGGGCAAATCCTTCTAAGCAAAGGGAACAAGAGTTTATCGAGATCTATTGGAGAATCGGTAAAAGTCTTACATTATTCCATAATGCTGGAGAAGTGACAGTGGAGTCAGTATCCAATGCGCAAAGTACCTTGGATGAAATAATCGCTATTTCAAAGAACGCAGATTCAGGTTGGTTACGTGGATCAGAGCTGCATTATAAATTAGATAATAGACTAAAATTATTAAAGAAAGCTATGGGTAAGGAAACAAACTCACTGGGACGAGAAATTAAGGATGAGCACCCACCGACAAAGAAAGCTTTTAATAACGAAGAATGCTATTTAAATACCTTCTTTACAAACAATAACACCAAAAGACCCAAGTTTGAGGAAATGGATTTAGATGAGCCTGGATCCAGCACCCGTGTTTTCCCATGGCATTGAACTAAAATCAATGGAGGTAAGGAATGTACAATAGATTATGGAAAGATCTAACGAGTCGATTAGCTCAAGAACCCTTTGAAGGACTATATTGGGGATGGGGGCCTCAATGGGTTAGCTTTATTAAGATAGACTCCCCAATCACAATAGATAAGCCCTTATGGGCTCACGAAGAAAGTAGCTTGGATACCATCCGGCTATTTGACTTATCTCCGGATCAACTGCAACGTGAGATCATTCGCTATTGGCAGCAACCCTTTTGGAAACGGTGGTTGTTAGGTTTATTTACCGCTATTAATCATAAAATTAAGCTCTGGTCTTATTATCATCGTTGCTTAGCCGTTCGTAAAAATAGCATAGAAAATATATATAGAATAGATAAGCCCGCCAACTATGTATTTGAGCAGTATCTCGGTGAAGAGGTTGTGCAAAGGTTATATCGAACTACCTTGAAGCTTACCAAATATTTAGAGAAACATGCAGGAGATTTTAAATTCGAAAAAAATGATCAAAGTGTAGACTTTTATCTAAGGGGAAATGGGAAATTTTTTGACAAATTAATGGAGGAAAAATTAGCTTCTCTGGATATTGAAAACAAAGATAATTTACAAAAGAAACTTAAAAAAGAATTTGATAGACACGAAATGATGTTATTTAGCTATTTAGCTGATTGGGAAGAACAAATTTTTGATGAGCCTATTTATTTTGATGAACCTATCCCGCTTGATACCTATGTTGATCCACATACTGGAAAGGAAGTGGCTTACACTACCCAGTCCATAGAAGAATGGGTTAAACTAAAGCGGCAAATATTCGGATCAATGATACAAGATGAAGCGCCCGAGGAACTTTTAAACATCAAAGCTTTCCTAGAATCGACGCTATTGACGATCAAACAATTGTTTAATCAACAATTAAAACGGTATGAAGAATTGATTTTAAAGGTCAGATGCGATGAGCTTGCGGCAGACAAAGCCATCGAACAAGCCAATATTTTACAGAAATATTTTATTCTTTTTAAAAAGATCGTTTTATTATTTCATCCTGATAAATCATTTGGGAATGAAAATCTGCGCGCCATACAAACCGAATTATTTAAAGAGTTTAGCTGTTTAGCCAAAGGTTCAATAGATAAAATAGAACAAGGCTTACAAACTTTACAAGAATGTTTAATCACACAAAAAAATAAATTGGCTTTTTATAAAATGAGAAATAAATTTTATTTACGTATAGCGGAGTTGAATAAAAGAAGCGATGACCTCAATGCGAGGCTCGACGAAATTGAAGGTAAAGCTAATAACCACAAGGAAACAAGCCAAGAAATAAAAGAAAAACTTTGGCAAACTGAAGCAGAGATAGACGGGATGTATTCTAGCTATTGTAACTATAATGATTTCATTAAAAGACCCCGAGCTCCATTGGCACGAACGCCACTCAAATTATTGTTTGAGCCATTAAACAACCCAAAAAAGCAGGAATATCATGGAATGATCTATGAAGCAAAAAAAGGTTGCCCAATAGTTAAAAGACTACCTCGCTATACACCCGTATTTTAATTACTCAGCGCAAGGACTTTTGAAACTATATGAAAAATGATGTAAGTATTTGATTTCATTGGCCCGCCCGGAGAGATTCGAACTCCCGACCACC
>CASFML010000097.1 GCA_949295795.1 uncultured Gammaproteobacteria bacterium
ATTATTTATCCACAGCTTTGCAGCGAAAGTTTCAGAGGTATTTCGTTCTAAAGTCTTATAAGCTAAAGCCTTAGCACTAAAAGTTGCGTTGTTTTGTTTCATATTTTTCTCCAAAATGAGCCTAGAGTTGCGAGTTGCACCTCTTAGGAAATGCAACTCGCAACTTTGGCCTATTCGCAGCATGATTAAGCATGCAAAATACATCCTTCTTCCTTTGCTTTTTTAAAATAACGACTGGCTTTTGATTTGCTAATACCTAACTCTAAAACAATCTCATGTTGCCTAAATCCTTGATTAGCCAAATCAATGACCTTCTCAAACGTTGATTTCTCTAAGGTTTTTAATTCCCACACTTGCTTGTTATATTCTGTGTGTAGTTTGACTAATAAAGGTTGTGCCGATTCACCACAAAATGAACGTGCTTTTTCAAAATGAATTTCAAAACTAGCCCCTTCACTCGGATCGTAATCATTAGGATGTTTTAAAACAATGACAGTATCTAATACATCCTCTCGTTTACTCGTTCCTCGTGCATTGCCATTCTTTGCAGCATGATGAACAAACAGTACAGAACGGCCTTCTGAGCGCATGCGTAATGCCCAGGCTTGCACCAATAACCAACCTTCAGCTTCATTTTCTTTTCCAGTTCGACATAAGGTTGAAATATTATCTACTACAATAAATTCAACATCTTTGAGAAAAGGCTCAATCGCCTGCTGTCCTTCTAATGTAGATAGGTCAGGCATTCCCCTATTCTGAATATCGGGAGTAAGAATAGTAAAAGGAGCTTGTGCTTCCCTTTCATGAGATATCACGATAGAAGCCAGTCTCTCTTGCATAGTTGCAGCTGGCATTTCTCCATCAAGATACAAGACTGAACAAGGTTTATTTGCTTTCCAATTTAGAAAAGAACCCCCACTGGCCACTGCATAAGCAATATTTAAAGCCACGTGAGTTTTCCCCACGCCGCGTTTAGCATAAAGCATCACTAAACCTTGTTTAGGTAGCCAAGGAGATAGAATCAGTTCACGCTGAGCAATATTGAGGGTTAGAAAATCAACTAACGTAATTAGCTGTAATTTACTTTCTGGAGAAAGAGTGTCACTTAATTGCTGAATTTTATTTTCAAGCCAAACTAAAGTTTCCTTAGAATTTTTATGAGTGACATAATCATTTAAAAGCTGTCCTATCTCAATTAATTGACGACGATTCGAATGTTCCTTAATAATATCGACATAAGAACCAATATTCGATGTGCTAAAGGTCGTTTTCATTAACTCCATTACATAAATGTCACCCTTTATTTCTTTTAACTCCGGGATTGTTTTAACAGTCTCACTTAAAGTTAAGGCATCAACTTTTTCTCCTTTCTTGATTTTCTTTATGATTTGATCAAATAAGATTTGATGTTCTAATTGATAAAAATCCTTGGATACTAAATGTTCGCTAATACCAGACCAAGTTATATTATCAAGTAGTAGTCCGCCCAATACCGCTTGCTCTGCTTGTAAGGAATAAGGAAGTTGAGAAGTATTCATGCAAGGTGCTCCTTTATTATTGATTATTTATTAAATTGGGATAAGAAATCGAATGATTTGGTTAAATTTTTTTTTATATTTTTGTAATCATCGTTATCGATTGTTTGTTTCCTTTTTTTTACAACTCGAATACTTTTTTGTTTGTTATATAAATATTCAGCGATTTCACCCGCTTTAGAAATTGATATTTTTCCTTCTAGGACTTCTAGGAGGAGTGTACGGCTACCGTGTCGGAATATTTTATTAAGCATTCTGCAAACATAATCACTACCAAACCCAAGTACATCAGCAACAAAATCTCTAGTCTTAATTCCTTGAACTTGTGGATGAAGATCCACAAGTTCATCAAGATCAGTTCTCCTTCCTTGACGTTTTCCAATAAATTTTTCTAAGGCATTTCTGATAGCCATTCGTTCAATTAAATTAAAGGTTTTAATTAAATAACGAACTTCATATTTTTTATTTCGTAAATCTTCTAGTGATATATGCCAAGAAAATACTGTTTTTTTCCACCATTTTTTAGCAGCTTCAATATGCTCTAAACCATAGATAAGATTAAGATTTTCATCGACACAAATTGGGCGATAATCAGATAGAGGTAAGTCTTTTTGATGAAGAAAACTCAATATATCTGCAGGAAAAATAATTTTGTTTAAATGTGTTTTAACAAGGGAACAAGTAAAATCATCAAGTTCTATATAGAATTTGCTTCTCCAAGGAATAAGTTTTTTAAATTTGATTTTACCCTTAGTTGCTTTTTCGATAAGCGAAGCAACATCAGGGTCAATTGGCTGCCCTTCAAGATAACGATAAATACTTTGTCGGCTAATTTTGAGCTTTTTTGCCATTTCTGAAATACTTCCAAAAAATTTAATTGCACTTCTAATTAATATTTCTTGCATATGATTCCTTTTTATTATTTTTAGTGTGTATATATTTTAAATAAAAAAAATGTCCACATGTGGACATTTTTATGAAGTAAAATTTGTTTAATAAAAAAACAAAAAGGGGGGAAAATGCAACCTCGATTAATCCGTTTACGTGATGCCCCTAATTAATTAGGAATGGATCGACATCGATTCAATGAAGAAGTAAGACCATATTTAATGACAATTCCAATAGGAGAAATAGGAATTGCATTTGATCGACTTGATTTAGATGCCTGGTTGGACGATTATAAGCAATGTAAGGGTCGTCCTCCATTAAAGGGGAGACCAATATGGGAAGAAAAAAAATGCCAGGACTCGTTA
>CASFML010000098.1 GCA_949295795.1 uncultured Gammaproteobacteria bacterium
AAATGCTGCGTTATGCCCAACAGATTAAATTATCTGAAATAGGCTTAGAGGGACAAAAAAAACTAAAACAGGCACGGGTTTTATGTATCGGTCTCGGTGGTTTAGGTTCTCCGTTACTCCTTTATTTAGCCGCAGCAGGCGTTGGAAAACTCGGAATAATTGATCATGATCAGCTGGAGTTAACTAATTTACACCGACAAATTCTTTATCGCACCCAGGATTTGAATCAATCGAAAGCAATTTTAGCGAAACAACATTTACTTGCGCTTAATCCGGATATCGAAATACAGGCTTATCCAGAAAAACTCACTCAAAACAATGTGGAGGAGCTCATCAGTCAATACGATATTATTGCTGATGGCTCAGATAATTTTGCGACACGATATTTAATCCATGACAGTTGTTTTAAGTTTAATAAACCCTATGTTTATGCTAGTGCCGGACAGTTTCAAGGTTATTGTGCGATATTTCATGCTAATTTTGAAAATCCCTGTTTGCATTGTTTATTTCCGAACATTCCTTCTCCTGTTAAAAATAATTGCGCAACGGACGGTGTCATTGGTGTATTACCGGGTTTGCTGGGTATTTTACAAGCCACTGAAATAATTAAATGGATATTGAAATTAGGGTCGAGCTTAGTAAAACGTTTACTGTTGGTGGATCTGTTAACCACGACATTTAAAGAGATTCAGTTAGCTAAAAATCCCGATTGTCTCTTCTGCGCTAATCATGAATATGTCGAAGAACCGATTCCTGAAAAAGTTTGTTCAGAAATGATATCATGTAAAGATTATGCGGTATCTGCTTATCAATTGATCCAACTTTTACAAAAAAATAATACAACCTTAATTGATGTGCGTTCTGTAGCAGAACATAACGATAAAAATATTGGTGGCCAATTGATTCCATTAGAGGAATTATCACAGCGTTTGCATGAATTGAACCCAGCACATTCTATCATTTGCTATTGCCATTCGGGTCAAAGAAGCCGAATAGGCATTGAGATATTGATTAAAGCAGGTTTTATGTCAGTTAGCTATTTAGATGCAAATCTAAGTATGTTTTTTTAAACTTGATCTCTTATTTAATTAAAAAAATATAGTTGTTTGTTTTTTTTATGATAAAATTTATTAAAAAAAGTTTTTAAGGAATATTATGACAAAATATACACAAGAATATTATCAATCGTTTCCAGATCAGCTGTTATCAACAAAAATATTATCATTTGCTGACTATCTTAAAAAAGAAAACTTTATTGAAAGAAACTTAGAAACAGACGTAGAGTCATTTATTGTAGAAAAAATTTATAAAAAACCTGAAAGTAAGTTAAGTTATTACACAGGAGGAGCGAATAATAAGGATTTCCAAACATTTGTTGATTCGCATCCGGAAGTTTTATCTGTTATCAAGGATGAATTACGCCAAACCTTAACGTTTATAGCAGAATGGGCAAACCAACAGGATTTAAAAATAATTAACAGTCAAAACCAAGAAAAGAAAATAAGCGAATCTATCAATGAATTTTCAATGCGCTTATTTAATGACCATTATTCGGATCACACAAAACTATTTTTTTCTGACTTTAAAAAAATTATTGAAACCATCTATTTTTATTTAGAAGACCTTAACATCGATAGTGAGTTTAAAAAAGCTCAGTTAATAAATATTGTAATTGATGACGGATTGGAACATTGTGCACAAGGTACTTGTTCTCGTTTTCAAGATACTTGCCGTAATTTTGAAAATAATAAAAAATTTAATTTAGAAATTTTAATTAAAAATCTAATTTTCGAATTAGCCGATACAACAGCAAGAAAGCGACCGATTGCTTTCTTAGGAGAAAACTATCTTGAAAAACTCTGTTCAGATAGATCACTTTCGGTTGAGGGTAACGAAATTCATGCATTTAATGCGTTACAAGCCTATTTATTTAACGATTTACAAATCTCTAAATTCGCCATACGTGATGATTTTATTTCTTTGTTTAGAACAGCAAATTCTGAGATTTTTAAAAGCTATGTTAAAAATTTTAAAGAATATTTTACTGTGAATAGCTTAATTAAACATATTACTCATTCTTTTTATGCACAACATCAAATTAATTTTTTAGACGCTGAAGTTGATATGTCTTCTTCTTCGCTTTCATCGGAAATTATAGATGAATCACTAGAGCCATTTCTTCTGGGATTAGGTTCTGATGATCAATTTACCAAAAATGAAATACTTGTTTTTGAAAATGGTAAAATTTTTTTAAAAAATAAATCGGCGTTAGAGATTACCGTATTAGAGAGATTAATCGATAAAAAATGGATTGATTTTTCTAAAGACAGTCGTTTAATGAAAAGATTTTCAAACCTTAAACATTATCTAACAATCGATAAAGAATATACTACAGAAATAAACCGAGGAATAGTGCCTAACCATTTTGATTTAAGTTGGTTACAAGAAGATCAAATTCGAATGCAAATACGGGATTATCTTAAACAATCAAAGTTAGAAGACTTACAAAGTAAATTAGCTAACACTAACTTTTTGATAACTAATATTAATGATCTCATCTTGTTTATAGATACACTCAAGGAATCTACTTTATTAACTCAGGACTATACCGATACTTTAAAATGGTTAACGAGAGATTATGATTTTTTTGAATTATTTTTTTTAGTAGGTGATGAGCCCTTATTAACGACTAATGAATCCGAATCGCCAATTGCAGAATTACCGGCAGAAAATGTAGATTTTAAATTAAAGAAATTGTTAACACTATTCGATGAATCTTCAAGAAAAATTTTTTTCGAAGTCTTTGATAAAAATAATCCTCCTCTACATAGCTTTGATATTGAAGAATTAACTCAACGTATTGTTTATAGCATTCCTAAGATTTTATTGGAAAAAGGAATCAAAACATTTAAAGGAAATGCTATTCCTCATATCTTATTAAAAGAAGGGGTTAAACTCTATGACGAGGTGACATTTAGGGACGCACAAATTTTTATATCCGTTAATGAGTGCACTTTCACTAACGGTAAATTATCGAGATTAATTTTTAAAGATGGGATTACCGGTTCGGCGTTTATAAATATTAATCACCAAATGGGTACTTTTGGTAAAGTCATAGTTGAAGGCCCATTTTCAGGTAATACTATCAAAGAATCCTTTTTTGATTTAACTGTAAAAGATTTAACTACTTGCCAATTTTCTGATTCGTATAGTTATACCAATATTAAAGCCGAAAAAAAAATTAGTAACTGTCTCTTTTCCGATTTTGCTGTTGTTCTAACGTGTAATCAGCTATATGAATCTTCATTTGTTAAGGGCGAAGTAAAAATAAAGGCAGACTATATATTGTCTACTAATTTTATTGAAAGTTCTGTGAATATAAAGGCAAAAATAATCCTGAATAGTTCTTTTTCTTTTTTAGAAAAATCTTCTATATATATCAAAGATTATATAAAGCAAGTGACATTCAACCATTGTGATGAGTTGACTTTCACCACTAAAGATATGGTTAGCGTGACCTTTAATGGAGGTAAGCCTAAATTAATTCGTTTAGGCTATAATAGTCCAAGTGATCTTCTGGGAAATTTATTTCATAATTCGCTAAATATTGTTGAAAATTGTGAATTCAATGATCTGATTATTTTAAAAAATAATCAACTCAGTAGCATTTATTTTGAAAAAAATACATTGATTCGTCAGACCACATTTAGAAATTTAGATTTTCAACAAGCCTTTTTATCTGGTTATTTCGAATTTGATCAAGATTATGAAAAAACTAATCAATTTTATTTTGAAAACTCAAAATTTAGTGACAAATCTTTAAGTGAATTTTTAGAGCATAGTTCTGTTGTTAAATTTAAAAATTCCAATTTGAACTTTTTCTTTTTAGAAGCAACTGATTTAAGTCAAGTTGATTTTCAAATACCCGATGTGAAATCTACATTATTGAATTTTCGAATCAGTTTTAAAAAAACACAGTTAGTTAATGCCAATTTTCGAAACTATCCTCCGTTATTCCATTGGGATTTATCTGAAGCCAACTTACGAGGTGCTCAATTTGGTGAAATGACTTTAAACGGGGTCAAACTTATTAAAGCCGATTTAACCGGCTGTGATCTTTCACAGTCATTGACAATAAATACAGATTTTACTGGAGCCAAAATTGATGCTATCACATTAAACTTACAGCAATTATTTCAATTCTATCAGCAAGGCCATCGCGATTTTTCGAGCTTAAAACTTAAAGTAACTGAGAATTTTGCATTCAAGGATCTTCATTTACAAGGGAGTAAATTATCGGCTCAAGTCTTTGAGAGTTTAGTTCAGCAAGGGTTTAAAGATTTCCAAGGAGTTGATTTAAGCAAAGTATCCCATGAAGTCGTTCAAAACTATATTAATTTGGAATCCTATAATTTTATAGCGTCGACATTACCAACCTTGTTGAGCCATTGTAATAGCCCTGCAAAACAAAGCCGATTAGAAAGAAAGAAACGTTCGATTGATAATTGTTTATTTAACCAAGAGGAGTTGGATGAAATTAAAAATGAGTCAGGAAAGATTGACTCCGCTAAACTTGAGGAATTACTTGAACGTAGCACCTTGCAAAAAGGGCAGCAAATTATGGATTATCTGACCGAGAAATCCTTACCTTTGATGGGAGAAGATAACCCACGAATCCAAAAAATCTACAACAATTTTAATCAGATTAATGGAGTCCATCAATTTTTTAATAAATTAAATTATGGCTTAATTGGCATGGATGCGGTTGCTGGGCTGATAACAGGAGATGTTAATAAAACATTTATCAGCTTAGGAATATTGAGTAGTAATGAAATGCTTGCAAAACTTTCTAAATTTGCAGCAGCAAACCAACAAAGCTTATGGGGTCAGGCAATCAGCAAACTAGAACCTTTATTTGGTCAAACCTTAACCTTTGTTACCCTGTACAACATTATCGAAGAATCCGCCGCTTATAAAAAAGGCAATAAAGAAATATTAGGAAATCTTATTGGCGATAGTCTATTTGTTAATTTCAATCTAGATTCTGCTGTAGCAAATTTCATGGCAAATCGTTGGATGGCGCGTGCGCAAAGTTTAAAAGCAGCACTTAAGCCTTATATCAGCGGAAATGCTCATCTTATCAGTGACAATATCCTCAAACCAGCTGGTGATGAAGGATTCAATGAATTCGCTGCTGAAGAGTTAGAAATAAACGCGGCTGAGGATACCGAGATAAATCTCGCTAGTAAAACCTTTCAAGCGATAAACGCAGGAGATGAAGCAGCAATCGGTATTGAAGAAGAAATAGTAAACGGTGCAGAAGAGTTTGCAGCTGGTGCAGAAGGGATCGCAATAGACGCAGAAGAAGTTGCGACAGGCGTAGAACAAATTGCAATCGATGCCGAACAGTTTGCACTAGGCACAGAAGAAGTTGCAGCCGGGTTAGAGGGCGCTAGTGTAGGGGCTGGCTTTGTCGGAGCGGCGGTGATAGCGGGTGCTCTAGCTGAAATAACCGGTGGATTAAGCTTTGCAGCTTTTGTAGGAACGCGAATTTATAGTGCAGCGATTAAAGTAAAACATATTAATGACAAACTTCCATTAACAGGCAGTGAAAAATTCTGTGAAGGGATTAATAATTTTATAGGATTTAATCTGTTTGGAGCGGTGGATGCAGAAATAAAAGCTGAACTCGAATTTCAGAACCAACTAGAAAGATATTTAAAAGAATTTATTCGGGGATTGCCTGCAGAAATTTCACATGTTTTTATTCCACTTTTGAGTCGAGGAGTTTTGTTAAATCCTTCTTTCGCACTATGGGATATACTAAATTTTGGATGTTATGGAAATTATGACTATCAATTCAGTGAAGCCGAATGTGCTTCTCTGCAAACTTACTTATTATCTTACTCGGACTATGATGATGTCCTCCCTACATGTTCCTGTATCTATGAAATAGAGAATAATGTTATCTCTTTAGATCAATTTTATCGTACTGTGAACTGGGATCGCGATCGACCTATACAAATCCAAGGCGAACTGGTTTGCTTTCCGAACAGTACCGAATCCACCGCTATACCTGGCCAGGGTTATCACTGTGAAGGGGCAATGGGTGTCCGACTTAACGACAACGAATATCCTCATGCCTTGATCTTTGTTAATTCAGGCGATGATGTGGCTCAAGGATTTCCGAATGGTTCGAATACCTTTGTTTTAGGAGGAGGAAAAAAAAGGATTGAGGGTGGAGAAAAACAAGACATTGTTATATTAAGAGACAATAGAATATCGGAAGATAACGATAGACAATGGCGTAGAAACCACCCCTTACAGAATCAACAATCTAAATCAAGCTATAAGCCAATCTCGGGTTATATCGATGGAAATGGCGGTATTAACACCTTATATATTGAACGATTCTTTTTAAAGGATAAAATTTTAGATATAGACCTTCTACGTGGCGAAATGATATTCGCAGGTCAGGACAAGATTTTTAAAATTTTTAATTTTCAAAAATTGATTTCAAGAAAACTACATACAGATAGAATCACCGCACGCTGTGATACACAGTATATCAATGGTCAAGCCGGTAAAGATTCACATTCAGTTGATGTCATCCAAATTCCGGATTTATCGTGTGACCAAGCGATGCAGCTTAAATTAATCATGGCGACTGATACTTATGTAAAAAATCAAGCAAACCAAGGTCATTTTTCCTACCTATTCCATCGAGGTAAAGGCAAAACAACCCTCGATATTATGAGTCACCCGCAAAATACCAGCCATGAATTTTTGTTCAATTATGCTTTGTCTGAGGTACAGCAAATTAATTTTTATTCGGCAGCCATTAATCAAATTAAATTAAGTATCCATTTTTTTAAACAGCATTTTTATAATCTGACTTTGACTATTCCGAGTCAGCTCGCGCCGGTATTTAAATTAAATGATAAAACTGAAATTCATATCAGAAAAAATACAACCCTTATTTTGCATCATACCCAATTGCTAACAATCGATGAAATTATTAAACGTTTTAATCCACAAACGTACTCCTTACAAGGGTTATTGATTTTACAAAATTTAGCCAATGAAACCATCACCTTAAGTCATCCGGAATATTTAAATATACTTGAAAATAATCTTCAGTCACCTAATCATTTAGTCGGCAATGGTATAGAAAATATTTATCGGATCACAGCCAATCCCCAATATTTTAAACATAATGGTTCAGCCACAAGTTATCAAATTGCTCCCAATGTGACAGTTTATTCACTGAACAATAATCAAACCCATGACAGCTTAGATTTAATTACCCTGCATAAGCAATTAAAAAAATATTTAAACTGTACTTCCTTTATTGATTTACAACAAATCCAGAACGATTTACTGATGCAAATTAAGTGTTTATCCAATAGTACGCTTCACCAGATGTATATTATATTAAAAGAGGCTATGCATTGGTATCAAAAGATTGACGTGTATCAAAAATTATATCCTTTTATTATTGTAAAAAATCCTGGAGATAAACAGTCGCACTGGAAATTAGTGCCAAAACCTTTTTTAATTCCTGAAAACAAAACTCAAATAGTTTTATTGGCTAATCGTGTTGAAAAGGATTCAACCTATATTTTAACAAAAAAATCAAATAATACTTTAAAATTTCTCTATGAAAACCACGACAATAACAACAATTTGCTGATTACTAATTACACGCCGGAGTTGACAGACGATCAGTTATTTTTTATCAGTGTCAAAAAATTCTTTCACGATCCGATTTGGAAAACGATTAGCTTGCAAGGCGATGATTTTGTTATCCACTTCTCAGAGATTACTCCAGACAAGGTAACAGGAGTTTTAGAAGATTTAAAACCTGCATTAAATTTTTTAACTGCAGATTATACAGCCCAGCAAGACAAATTAGTCGATGAGACACCCGCCGCTCAGCAACGATCATCTTATTTAGCAGACCTCCAGGAACCTAATTATCTAACCAGTTCAGCAACCAAACCGATAACATGGTTAAATTCAATCCTTTCTTATAGTAAAAAACTTTTGGCAACGGCAATCCGGACAGATATCGTCAAGTCAAAGCTGTCAGGTGATTCAAACACTAATGATATGCGATCTCATAGGGATAATTTCATAAATATCACCACAAACGAAAACCCTGATCAGTCAAAAAATTTTAATCAATCTAAAAACATATCAAAGGTAAATTCGTTTCAGTTTTTTCAAGACAACATTCCTACACCTAATGTTAATTTGAATGAAAGTTTTTTCCTGGGGTATGTTGTTTTAAGTAAAATTACTAATAAAAAGACCAAACCGATGAGAAATTACCAAGCATCAGATCAAAATCCAACTAGTTTTTTACGACGGGAATACATAGATCACTGTGATCACATCGTAAAAGACAGTATTGCTTGCTTTAAACAAAAATTTAAATAAGCATTCAATCTTGAAATGCTGCTGCTTGATAGGTGTTTGCTAATAGCATTGCGACGGTCATGGGGCCTACGCCGCCGGGTACCGGCGTAATATATCCGGCAATTTCTTTGGCCATCGCAAAATCGATATCGCCATGCAGTTTTCCATTAGTGCCACGGGTAATACCAATATCAATTACAATCGCTTTAGGTTTAATCCAGGCGCTCTGAATAATACCCGCTTTACCCATGGCACTAACTAACAGATCGGCAGGTTCTATATGTTGTTGAAGTTGGCGCGTGGCGCTATGACACAGTGTGATTGTGCAACCGGCATTGAGTAGCTCGAAGGCCATCGGTTTGCCCACGATGTTTGAAGTTCCGACGATGACGGCATTAAGACCTTTGAGTGAAATCTTTTCATATTCTAATAAACGCATCACTCCATAAGGCGTGCAAGGGCGTAAAAAAGGACGGCCTTGCGCTAACAGGCCAAGATTGCTTGGATGAAAACCATCAACATCCTTGTTAGGATTGATACTTTCGAGAATATGTGCAGTATTGATCGAGGATGGAAGCGGTAATTGGATCAATATACCATGCACCTTGGGATCGATATTAAGTTTTTCGATCAATGCCAGTAACTCAGTTTCAGTCGTCGATCGGGGTAAATCATAAGCATAAGAATTTATTCCAACCGCCTGACAAGCATCGCGTTTATTACGCACATAAATTTGCGAAGCGATATCTTTTCCGACTAAAATCACCGCCAAGCCGGGAGTGATTAGACCTTTTGTATGCCGTTCTTGCAAGCGATGTTTAAGTTCACACCGTACTTGTTGAGCAATCGCTTTGCCATCAATGATGTTTGCGGTCATAATTATCTTTAGCTTATACTCTTCGCACTTAAATTTTTGCCTATGTTGCCGCTCAATTCGCAATCCTCATGTATATTAATACACTCCGGTTGCTCATTTTACGGCGCCTTGTCAAAAAATTAATTGCTGTGAGTATACCGTTTTAAAAAAGAGCAATCTAGGCCATTATATGTTAGATCCGAAATATTTACGTAATGATATTCAAATTGAAGAAATTTCCAAGCAATTGGCGAATCGCGGTTACCCACTGGATACCCGCTTAATATCGCGTTTAGAAATTCGACGCAAAGAATTGCAATCTGAAACTGAAGCCTTACAGAATATTAGTAATCGGAATGCAAAAGCGGTCGGTTTAGCAAAATCCAAAGGAGAATCTATTACGGCTTTACTCGAAGAGGTGAATGGAATAAAGAAGCAACGTGAAGACTGTGAAAGAAAGCTTAAGGACATACTCGAAGAATTATCCGCTATTTATTTGACCATTCCCAACTTACCCCATGAGTCAGTGCCTATTGGTTTGGATGAATCGCAAAATAAAACGATACGACATTGGGGAAAGGTCCCTCAGTTTGCTTTTGCAGTAAAAGATCATGTGGCATTAGGTGAAGCTAATGGTTTCATGAACTTTGAGAGTGCATCAAAGATTGCAGGATCACGATTTGTGGTGTTGGTGGATAAGTTAGCCAAGTTACAGCGTGCATTGATTCAATTTATGTTAGAGGTTCATACTAAAGAACATGCTTATCAAGAGGTTTATGTACCTTATATTGCTAATACCGCAAGCTTAATCGGTACGGGTCAGTTACCCGGTTTTGCTGAGGATTTATTTAGTTTAAGAGGCGAGCAAGGTTTATATCTTATTCCTACCGCTGAAGTTTCGGTCACTAATCTCGCTCGTGATATTATTTATGCTGCCACAGACTTACCTAAAAAATATGTTGCGCATACACCTTGTTTTCGTAGCGAAGCAGGTTCTTATGGTAAAGATACGCGTGGGATGATCCGTCAACATCAATTTGAGAAAGTAGAATTAATTCGTTTTGTCGAGCCTAAGAATTCTTATCAAGCTTTGGAAGAGTTAACGCATGATGCAGAAATTATATTGCAAAAATTAAACCTACCTTATCGCGTTGTGGCCTTATGTTCCGGAGACTTGGGTTTTAGTTCAGCAAAAACCTACGATCTCGAAGTATGGTTGCCCAGTCAAAATACCTATCGAGAGATTTCATCCTGTAGTAATTTTGAAAGCTTTCAAGCACGTCGTATATCTGCGCGTTGGCGTAATCCTGAAAATAATAAGATTGAATTGATCCACACACTAAATGGATCGGGTCTAGCAGTGGGGCGCACATTAGTAGCATTGATGGAAAACTATCAAACCAAGGAAGGAAAGATTCGCATTCCAGAAGTGCTGCAAGATTACATGCAAGCAGAACTTATTTAACACCAAATTATGCAAGCTGATAACAAACAACAACCTAGTATTACCTTAAGAGTGATATTATTAGGGATCTTTTTGGCGATATTATTGGCAGCATCCAGTACTTATCTTGCCTTAAAGGTTGGAATCCTACCTTCTGCATCCATACCCGCTGCCATATTGGCGATGGCGATTCTACGTTTGTTTCATAATGGCAATATTTTTGAAGCGAACCTGATTCAGACCGCCGCATCCGCTGGCGAAGCGGTGGCTGGAGGTATCGTATTTACTATTCCAGCCTTAGTTATTATTGGGTATTGGCATTATTTTCCTTATTTTGCGAATTGTGCAATCGCCTTACTGGGAGGTTTATTAGGTATTTTATTTTCGATTCCGCTGCGCAAAATTTTAATAAATACGCCACAACTTTATTTTCCAGAGGCGCGTGCGATATCCGAGGTTTTAAAGTTAAGCCAAAAACAAACATTTCCTATCAATAAAATGTTAGTCGGTACCAGTGTAGGGGCTGGTTTGGAATTTGCGCAAACCGGTTTAAAGCTGATTTCAGTAGCCACTGAAAAATGGTTGGTCTTGGGGAAATCGCAAATCATTGGTTTTGGTTTAGGTTTTGCACCGGCTTTGATCGGCGTCGGTTATTTAATCGGTTGGAATGTCGGTCTAAGTCTGTTGTTAGGTGCGTTGTTGGCGTGGGGAATTGCTTTACCATTATTAAGTTACTTTTCGCCAGTAACACCTTCGTTTATTTTGACAAAAGGTTTAAGCATTTACGCAAATGACATCCATTACATCGGGCTCGGTGCGATGCTAGCGGCAGGATTGTGGACTTTGTTACAGTTATTGCGTCCGTTTTATTTGAGTTTGCGTTTATCATTACAAGGCTTATTCCAACCACTGCAAACTCAATTAGCGCCTACTGAACAAGATATACCATTGAATTATCTTATGGTGGGTTTGGGCTTAATGATTATTTGTCTTTATTTTCTATTCAATTATTTATTACCGATCCAGAGTTTATCATTTGCATTCCCCCAATTATTTATGATAGGTGCAGTTTTGTATGTGCTAGTGATAGGTTTTGTCTTTGCTATACTCTGTGGTTATTTTTCTGGCTTGGTAGGTGTAACCGCTAGTCCGGGATCTGCCATTGTTATTTCAGGTTTGTTATTCATGGCCTTAATTTTACGTGCTTTATTATTTTTCAAAGGGCAGGCATTACTCAGTTCACAATTACTTGATGCAGCCGCAATGACAATTATCATTGGTGCGGTGGTGGCGGGTATTGCTTGTATTGCGGATAATATTCAAGTTTTGAAAGTGGGGCATTTAATTGCTGCGATTCCTTATCAGCAACAGATTATGTTTATACTGGGAGTAATTGTTGCGGCATTTACTATTCCCTATGTTATGCAATTGCTGTTTAGTGTCTATGGATTAGTTAATGTGTTACCACACGGGGGTATGGATCTTCAGCAAACCTTATCGGCACCACCCGCAGCAATGATGGCCGGTTTAACACAGGGGGTATTTCATCATGACCTTCCTTGGCATATGTTAGGGATAGGTGCTGGAATAATGTTGATGTTAATTTTAGTTAACAAAGTCATAAAAATTAATATTTCATTATTAGGTGTAGGGATGGGAATCTATCTACCGTTAAGTTCATCAACCCCGTTATTTGTCGGTAGCTTTTTTGCTTTTGCAGTTAAATTCTATTTACAAAGAAAGCAGCAGCGGAGCGCTGCTTTGGATTTGAATTTTCAACAACACAATGCCGTCTTGCTAAGCTGCGGATTAGTGGCTGGCGCAGCTTTGATGGATGTGCTGCTTGCCATCCCCTTATCAATTACCGGTAACCCGCGTTTATTGGCTATCCTGCCTCTAAACTGGCAGTCGCTGGCCACTTTGCTGGGCTTTTTAAGCTTATTAATTATAGTCGTGTGCTTCTATTGGGCGATTCAATCGCAAAATAAAACCTCGATGACCTAGTCCGAATCTATAAGGAGAGGATTAAGGCTGGATTAATTGATAATGATTATCATTCGTATTGAATTCTCCTATTAGAGTTGCTAAACTCTTAGTCAAAATAATAACAATTTGGCTAAAAATGATGTCTGTTTCAAAAATCTTGAGTCACCGAATTTTAAAAAAACCGCTATTTTGGTTGAGTATTTTTGGACCCGGTTTAGTGGTGATGTTGGCTGATACGGATGCTGGCAGCTTAATTACCGCCGCACAAAGTGGTGCCGTTTGGGGGTATAAATTACTGGCCTTACAATTTGTTTTAATGCCTATCCTGTATATCGCGCAAGAATTAACCGTACGTCTAGGTATAGCAACCGGGATGGGCCATGGTGAATTAATTAAGCATTATTTTGGCAAAACCTGGGCGTGGTTGTCGGTTTCGACGTTGGTCGTTTCTTGTATAGGCGCTATTCTCACTGAATTTAGTGGTTTAGCAGGGGTCGGGGCACTTTTTAATATTCCCGCTTGGGAAACCTTATCTTTAGTGGTTGCCTTTTTGACTATTGTTGCCTGGACAGGCTCTTATCGCTCGGTTGAGCGAATTGCTATCTTATTAGGATTGTTTGAATTGGTTTTTTTATGGGTTGCCTGGGATGCTAAACCGATAGGCCATGAAATCCTATCTGGCTTTACGACAATTCCTTGGCAGAATAAATCTTACCTCTATCTATTGGCAGGAAATATTGGTGCGGTCATTATGCCTTGGATGATTTTTTATCAACAATCGGCCGTTTTGGATAAAGGTCTTAATGCGAGTCATTTACGGATTGCCCGATGGGATACCGCGATTGGTGCAATCATTACCCAAATGATTATGGCCGCATTATTGATAGCGACGGCTGCCACTATCGGTAAGATAAATCCACATGCGCCGCTGAATACCGTACAGCAAATTAGCGAGGCGATTACACCCAGTCTAGGATTTACCACCGGTCGGGTTTTATTTGCATTGGGTATGACCGGCGCGGCATTGATTGCGAGTATTGTGGTTTCATTAACGGCTGCTTGGGGCTTAGGCGAGGTAATGGGTTATCGTCGCTCCTTGGAACATTCTCCTAAGGAAGCTCCGTGGTTTTATGGCGTGTATACGTTAATTTTAGTATTAGGCGGAATATTAGTGGCATCGGATCGAGTAAATTTAGTGAATCTGAGTGTCGGTGTTGAAGTAATGAATGCGTTATTATTGCCCATCGTATTGGGATTCCTGTATCTCTTAGCCTTGCGCACATTACCGAACGAATTTCGTTTAAAACCGGCTTATGCTGTGATTGTTGGGTTTATTTTATTAGTGACCATCGTGTTTGGTTTATTTGGTGGAATCTCAGGAATTATTTAATAATCATTGTAATAATGTGTGTTTGCGGTTAAATGAATAAAAATCAATGATACAATGGTTAGAATCATCGAAAAAAAATGTGTATTAGGATTGCTATTCATTAGCAAATTGTCTACAATCTCGGCTTCCAATTTCATGGGGCCGTTAGCTCAGTTGGTAGAGCAGTAGACTTTTAATCTATTGGTCGATGGTTCGATTCCATCACGGCCCACCAGATAAATCAAAGACTTATATCACTCAAAAAATTTTCCTAAATATCACTGCGCGACATTTGCGCGAGCTGTATCTACAAGGTTGTTATTTTTTCTTAAAACCATTAAATGTCTCCCCATGGTACATACCTTATTAGCAGCATGAATAAGATTACCTAACTCAGCTGCCGAATAATGTGTGGTTATACTTCTCGTTTTATGGCCTAACAAAACTTGTCTATCTTCATAACAAACTTCAGCTGAACGTAATCGATAACCAAAAGTGTGTTTTAAATCATGCACCCTAACTTGAGGTAGATTTGCACGTAGACGTGCTTTTTTCCAAGCCGAATTTAACATTCGAGTAATAGGTTTTCTTCGAAAAGTGAATACATACTCAGAATGTTCTCCTCTTATTTCCTCAATAATAGCTAAAGCATTTCTATTTAAAACAACCAAACGTTTTTCACGATTTTTAACTTCAGCGGCAGGAATAATAAAAACTGAACCTTCAGGTATTCTGATTTCCCATTTCCATTTCAAATGGCAAATTTCATGATCACGACAACCTGTATTGACAGCAAACAAAGCCATACGTTTTAAATGCAAAGGTAATTCGCTAAAAAGCCTAGCCTGTTCATCAATCTGTAATGGATACGGTTCTCTCTTGTCAATTTCACGAAGCAATTTTATTTTAGGTGCTTTATGCAACCAACTTAAGTTGTGTTCATCTTTCCATTCTTGCTCTGCTAAATTTAAAATGTGTCTTACAACTTGTAAGCCACAATTAATCGTCCGTCTTTTTACTCCTCCAAGTTTACGGTTTTTTATATAGCTTCTTAAATTATCCATATGAACTAAATCAAGCGATAAATCGCCAATGTATTTATCTAAAGTTTTTAAATAAATAGCATCAACATGTAGACTCGATTTATCTTTTTCTAATAAATATTTAGTTGCAGCTTCCCTAAAAGTTCGCTTTGGCCTTATTCCATAAACACTGGCCTGTCTGATCTGCTCAAG
>CASFML010000099.1 GCA_949295795.1 uncultured Gammaproteobacteria bacterium
GCTACATGCCATCTTCCTCTCAGTCTGAATTAGAATTTCTTTCTGAAGCAAGTGCTAGTAACACTGACACAGAAAATAAATCTCCAGAAACTCGACTTCAAAATCTCGGATGCTACATGCGATCTTCCTCTCAGTCTCAATTAGAATTTTTGCCTAAAGCAAGTGCAAGTAACGCTGAAAATAAATACACAGGGGCTCGACTTCGAGATAGCCTATTTTTTAGTCAGCCCTCAGAGACGCTAGTCAAAGATAAAACAGAAAGAACAAAAGATAAGCAACCTTGTCAAGCGAACCGTTTAACTAAAAACTAATTAAAGGGGTGTCTTTTCACGTTAGTGTAGACTTTAAAAGTTAATTGCGTAATTTGAATTCAGTGTTTGACGTATTTCTTTATAGTCTACATCCCATATAGTTTATGCTAATATAACCCTTAGCACTTTAATAATGAAGTTGAAGGTGTAAAGATAACTATCCGCTTTATTAAGCGGTAGCTACTGATTAAAGTAGGAGGGATGGCTGAGCGGTTGAAAGCAACGGTCTTGAAAACCGTCAAGGGGGCAACTCCTTCCAGGGTTCGAATCCCTGTCCCTCCGCCAAAAAAATGAAATAGACAAGAGGAGTTGGCGTTCTATGATTAACGTCGTTATCGTTGACGATCATGCCTTAGTACGTTTAGGTATGAAGCGCTTGTTAGAGGATGTTCGTGATATTAAGGTCGTCGGTGAAGCTGAAAGTGGTGAAGCCGCTATTAATTTAGTGAAGGAAACCAAACCCGACGTAGTGTTGATGGATCTAAAAATGCCGGGTATCGGCGGATTAGATGCGACTCGTCGTTTAATTCGCGTCAATCCTAAACTTAAGATTATCGTCGTGACGGTATTTAGTGAAGGACCTTTTCCGGACCGCTTAGTGCGTGCGGGTGCAGCCGGCTATATCACTAAAAATACCAATGCTGAAGAATTGATTACGGCCATTCGTAAAGTGGTTGCCGGTCAAATTTACATTACCTTAGAAATTGCTCAAAAAATGGCTTTACGCCAGGTTTCTGATGCATCTAAATCACCCTTTGCACAGCTTTCTGAACGTGAATTACAAGTCATGTATATGGTGACCCATGGTACTAAGGTCAATGGCATTGCTAAAAAACTATGCTTAAGTCCTAAAACCGTGAATACCTATCGCTATCGTTTGTATGAAAAATTAGGTGTCCATAATGATGTCGAATTAACTCATCTGGCTTTGCGTTATGGTTTATTGGAAGAAGAAGAAGGGTATGCGGATAAAACGACGGATACAACACCGGAGGAATAACTTCCCTCCGGTTAATTCCGTTTTATTGAACGGCACTGATTCAATCCTTGCTAAGGTTTAGGCTTGAGTAATAATGGCGCAGTTTCTGTGTTTATTGGGTTATTATCTTCTGAATGTTCTGCGAAAAATGATCTGGCTTGACCTTGTCGACTGCTCGTATCTGAACGATGAACCACTGCGAGCGTGGTTTGGATGGGTGGTGAGTGGATTGGCGTAGCGGCAATAGCAGGAAAGAATTGCTGAGGTTTTTGGCTGTTAATCCCTAATGCTTTTGCTTTATCTAAATCGGCTTGATATTGACTCACTAAGTTAATATTCTCACGACTGTGTCCTTCAGAGACGAGTTGTGTGACCAGATTTTCCAGTAAACCATCCGTTTTAAATACTCCATTTTCATAGGAAGTCATTAATCTAAAATTCTCGGATACCTGAAAATGGCATTCTCCAGAGCTTTGTTTTTGCCAATTCCAGGTTCTTTCAGTGGTATTATCAATATCTTGTTTAATTTTTTGGATATGGAGTTCGTTGCTATTGGAAATGAGGTTGACGCCTTGATTTTTTTCTATTAAAAAGTTAAGACGTTGGCTTGATTGCGTATCCCACACAATCAATGAATTCCAAGCATTTTTTAATAAATCGCTGCTTTCTTCAGCAGGAAGAAAGTAAAAGCTTTCTTGTAACTTATTAATAAATTCTCTGCTATCAATCTTCCCAAGTTTGTAATCATTAATGGGGCCTTTCATCTTCAGATACTGATAGCTTGTCCAAAGCTTGCTATACCATTCAAAATGTAGCCAAGTTTTTGCATAGTCGTAATGTAATTTGGCAAAGTTATCCAGAACGGTATTGAGTGATGCAAGTTGATGAATCGTCGACAAATTAAAGATATAAATATGATTATCTGGATTATCGGGGGTTGGATTGATTGTATTGGCTAGCATAGCGTGATTTCCTGATGAGAGAGTAGTTTAAAAGTTATTATCGATGGTTCGATAACGGGATATGTTCTTCTGACCTAGAAGGCAATTCGGGTAACGGGGAAAATACGGATCCCAAAGCCTCACTGACTGAGCTTCGTATTTCACTATAAAAATTGTCTTTTGAAATAATGTCCAGTGCTAATTTTTTTGAGATAGCACTGCTATTTTTGTAAGGATTGATAAATAATATTTCTTCTTTAGTTTTGTTTTGTGTCGTTAAATAAGTGAATAATTGTGTGAGCAAGCTAGAATCGGATTGAAAGAACAATTTTGTTAAAAGCCCTGAGGGTTGTTCTACTAAGGTATGATAAAAATAAGATAAGCAAAGATAGAGATTGCCGATGGATGGGCTTTGGGTAGTCGCCGTGATAGCTAATGGTAGGGCGCTAGCCGGTTCGGGTAATTTTTTTATTAATAAGTTTTCTTGGTAAGCATGTATTTTCAAAAGATTCAGAACCTTTTGAGCATGTAATTCATTGGTATTACCAATCAAATAAATCGATTTGCCTTGCTCAGCTAATTTAATGAGCGCTTGGAATACATCAAGTGATGCTTTATCAAACTCAAGCAAAGAATTCCAAGCTAATTGAAAATCCGCTGCTTTATCGGAGGTTAACTTTAATAAACTCAATGCTTCTGAAATAAATTCCTTTTTACCTTTTTTCCCTAGATTAAAATCGGCGACAATTTGCGAAAACAAAATTTTTTTCAATAATTTTTCACAGAATTTTTCATGTTCTTCTAATCTTTCTTCACTATCTAATAACTCATCAAAAGAGTGTCCGTATAAATTAGCCATTCTTTCTCCAGCGATCCTCTTATTAAATCGTATGAAGCTAGCTAAAGGGATGATTAAGATATTTTTTTGTTGGAAGGAATACAGCATAAAAATCCTTTGCTATTTTTTTAAAACTATGAATTTTTATCTTACGGTTTTTCTTAAAGAATAACAAGAATTAAAAATAGAAAAATTTATTTTTTTACCGATTAGATAATTTTTTTTTAGCTAAAAAATAGAGAATAAAAAATCAAAAAAATAAAAATTGAAGATTAATTCATGAGTCAAAAAATTCACAATTGCACATTAATTTAGCTAAAATTTCACATCAAAAGTGAATATTTAGCATAAGTCTAGGCTTTAGACTATGCTTCGTTAGCTTGGTATCGAATTAAGGAGTATTGACTCGTTGTTAGGTCTCAAGCAGGTGGCGAGGCGAATGCTAAGCCTGTGCGCGGCTATTCTATTTTTACGTCAAAGGGAGGTTTTTTTCAGATGTCTTTACTAAAACCCGTCGCATTGTTCTTTTTATTGGTTTTTTCTACCAGTCCAGTCTGGGCAGACGATTGTTGTGCAGAATTACGTCATGAAGTGCAAATGATCAAGGAGCAGCTTAAAATGCAACAAAACCAACAAGTAAACGCTTCTAAAGAATTGAATCAACAACAGGCTACGACCAAAACCGGTTTTAAAGGCGTGGGTGTGTTAGTGGATGCGTTGGCGACTCAATTTCCTAATTTACCGGCTTTAAAAACCGTAAAACAAATATTTGATAACTTAAATAAATAAAATATACTGATGGCTTCTCAAGGTGTGCAAAAGCGCATCTTGAAAGCTATCTCTTTATTTATTGGGTGATTGGGTGAGCGATGAACGTTTAAAGCAGCAACTTGCTTTTATGAATCAAAGCCCCGGTGTTTATTTATTTTTAAACGCTGAGCACCAAGTCTTATATGTAGGAAAAGCGCGGAATTTAAAAAAACGGCTTAGTAGCTATTTCCGTGGTCAGCAAAATAGCCGGGTCGCATTGATGATGCGACAGGTCGTTGCCATTGAAACCACCAGCACCGAAACCGAAAATCAAGCGTTATTACTTGAAAGTAATCTGATTAAACAATTGAAGCCGCGTTATAATATTTTATTGCGCGATGATAAAAGTTATCCTTATATTATTTTAAGCAAGCATCAAAGTTATCCACGTTTAGCCTTTTATCGGGGTGCTCGCAGTAAGGATTACCGCTATTTTGGACCGTTTCCTAGTATCTTAGCGGTCAGAGAGACCTTAAATTTATTACAGAAATTATTTAGAATTCGATCCTGTCAGGATAGCTTTTTTCGCAACCGAACCCGACCTTGTTTACAATACCAAATCAAACGATGTACCGCGCCTTGTGTGGGATTGATTACGCCCGAAAATTATCAGCGGGATGTTAATAATACGGTATTATTTTTACAAGGAAAAAACCAAACGGTTATTGACGATATTGCTAAACAAATGGAAAACGCCGCGCAGGCATTAGATTATGAAACGGCAGCGCGTTTGCGCGATCAAATTGCATCGCTGCGTGAAATTCAACAGAAACAAGTGATTACTACCGGTCAGGGAAATCTAGATATTATCGGTTTAGCGCAGCAAGCGACGCATTATGTATTGTATGTGATGAATGTGCGCCATGGTCGATTATTAGGCGGTAAAGCCTATTTTCCTGATGTCCCTGCCGAACATCAAACGGCAGAAGTGTTATCTGCTTTTATAGGCCAATTTTATTTCCAAAATGAAATTCCCCATACCATTCCCGAGCAGATTATTTTACCCTTAAAAATAGCGGAGCAAGCCTGGTTTATGGCTACCTTAGCGGAGCGTTCAGGACATAAAGTTAAATTATTGAATAAACCGAGCGGTGAAAAACTGCATTGGTTGACATTGGCTAATGAAAATGCGCAGCAAGCCTTAACCGCTCATCTTTCTGATAAATTGGCTTTTTATAAGCAACTTGAATGTTTGCAAACGACATTGCAGCTGGATAATTTACCGCAGCGCTTAGAATGTTTTGATATCAGCCACACTCAAGGTGAGGCAACGGTAGCGGCTTGTGTGGTATTTGACGAGCAAGGACCCCGAAAAATGGATTATCGGCGCTTTAATATCGATGATATTACACCCGGTGATGATTATGCGGCGTTGCGTCAAGCCCTCTTGCGACGTTATAAATATTTGAAAAATGAAGAAAAAAATTTACCAGATGTACTGTTAATCGATGGCGGTAAAGGTCAATTACGCCAAGCGGAACACGTTTTAGAGGAGTTACAGATTGGTGGTATTTTAATTATTGGTGTGGCAAAGGGACCCGGGCGACGATCCGGTTTAGAAAGTTTATATCTTTCCTCGCGATCACAAGCGATCATCTTACCTGCCGATTCATTGGCCTTACACGCCATTCTAACCCTACGCGATGAAGCCCATCGATTTGCTATCACCGGTCATCGTGGCCGACGCGCAAAAAAAAGACGCTCTTCGGCGCTGGAAGATATTCCTGGCATTGGCGCAAAACGCCGACGTGAATTATTACGCCAATTTGGTGGATTGCAAGCCTTGCAAAATGCCAGCGCCACTGATCTAGCTAAGGTCCCCGGTATTAGTAAACGTTTAGCCGAACAAATTTATTTAGCTTTAAAAGCATAAACTAACCGGTTACACTAAATACGTTAAACCTTTGATTTTGCTGGCGACTGGTAACACCCTATGGGTATTCCTAATATATTAACCTTTCTTCGTATTATTCTAATCCCCGTTTTTATTTTATTATTTTATTTACCCTTTCGTGGCAGTCATGTTTTGGCAGCGATCATTTTTATTTTTGCAGCGATGACCGATTGGCTCGATGGTTATTTAGCACGTAGTTTGGGTCAAGTTTCTAAGCTAGGTACCTTTCTCGATCCGGTAGCGGATAAATTAATTGTCGTAACGGCATTGATATTATTAGTGGGTGATCGTGCTTTACCTTATTTAGCCATCCCTGCGATCGTTATTATTTCTCGTGAAATTATGGTCTCCGCATTACGTGAGTGGATGGCAGAGATTGGTCAACGTAAACGATTGGCAGTAACGTTGTTAGGGAAAATAAAAACAACCTTACAAATGTTAGCGATCATTCTTTTGTTACTTTACAAACCGGGCGCATGGAAAGGCTTTGCTTGGTCAGGTTATGTTTTACTTTATCTTGCGGTATTTTTAACATTATGGAGTATGTGTTTATATTTAAAAGTCGCTTGGCGTGATTTATCTTCTTGACAGCATTTTTCTTGCAGTTACAATATCACCGTTTTGCGGGAATAGCTCAGTTGGTAGAGCGCAACCTTGCCAAGGTTGAGGTCGCGAGTTCGAGCCTCGTTTCCCGCTCCAAGATTTTTATTTTTAGATATAACAGACTTAGAGACTAAAGTCTTTTTGTTAAGTTTGAATGGATTAGCGAAGAGTAGCAAAAGGAGAAACTTTAGTTTTTTGATGAGTTAGGTATATTAAATTACTAAAGGTTGAAGTATTTTTGTTAAGTTCGAGGCGGAGGATTGTTGAGCGGAATGGTCTGCGAGGACCATGAGCACCGAAAAGCATCCAACAAAGAAATTAGCAAAAAGATGAAACTTTAGTTTTTTGATGAGTTAGGCAGACTAAATTACTAGAGGCTGAAGTATTTTTGTTAAGTTCGAGGCGGAGGATTGTTGAGGAGCGGAATGGTCTGCGAGGACCATGAGCACCGAAAAGCATCCAACAAAGAAATTAGCAAAAAGACGAAGCCATTAATTAAAGAGATTGGCTGGGTGGCAGAGTGGTCATGCAGCGGCCTGCAAAGCCGCGTACGTCGGTTCGATTCCGGCCCTAGCCTCCAGATAGAACAATACGCAAGCCCGGGTGGCGAAATTGGTAGA
>CASFML010000100.1 GCA_949295795.1 uncultured Gammaproteobacteria bacterium
AAAAATAGCTGCTGAGATTAATAAATTTAATTTACATAGAAAAATTATTCTTCTGTTACTTAAAGAAAAAGAAATAGTCTATCTCCCTGGCGGAAGAAAATATATTTGCTAGAAATTTTTAAATTCACTATCCATAGGAAAAATAACATGACGATCCAGGCTGAAAATAATAAAAAAACAGAAGTCATAAAAGAATCTTTAGGTGAGCTTTTAATTAAATTAGAATATCAAAAACAAATGATCGCTGCCAGTAATTTAACAAGGATAAAAACATGAAGCTGGAAAAACAAAAAATTAAACTTAACCATGCATTGCTTATGGAAGATGATGAAGCTTGCCAAAAAGTCATGCATTATTACTTACGACAACTTAATTATCAGGTTGATTTAACTAATGATGGTAGTAAGGCCATTCAATTCATACAGAATTTCACTTACGATTTAATTATAGTCGATATCCGCCTCTTTGGAACATCTGGTCAAGACGTCATTCAATATGTACGTGATAGTGAACTAAATACAGATACTCTATTAATTGTATGGAGCGCCTTCGTTAATGAAAATGACGAAAATAAATATCTGACTTGGGGAGCTGATGGTGCATTAGTTAAATGGGGTTTTAACGGATTAAAAAATGTGATTCAGAAATGTTTAAGTAATATAAATAAAAATCGAATGTTAAATGCACATTAAACCACTTGACTAAAAATAAAAAATATATGTCAATAAATAAAAATATAACTCTATTATATCCTATATGTTTGTTGAATTATGAATTGCTTGGAATAATTAAAGTCTAAAATTATTCTTATTAAAATGTTAGAATTTAATTATTATAAATTAATAAGTTTATGTTAAAGTTTGCGCGTTTTATTTTAACTAGAAACTAAATAAATATTTAAATTAAATTATGTCTAAAATTATAAAAATAAATAAATTGTTCGAAAAACAAGCAGAGTTATATCCAAATAAAATAGCAATAATTGATAAGGATAGAGAAATAACTTACAAAGAATTAAATGGAAAGGCTAATCAACTTGCCCATGTTATGATCAAGCAAGGGATAAAATCAGGAGATTTAGTTCCTTTATTTGTAGAAAAAGATATAGAAACGTTTATAGCCATTTTGGCAATATTAAAAACAGGCGCTGCTTTCTACCTTTTTAATCCTGAGCAATTAGAAAAATCCCCTTATCCAATTTTAGAAACTATTCAAGCAAAGCATATCGTTAGCCAAACCAATTTTTTAAATCATTTTAAAGATTATTCTGGGATTATTATTAATTTGAGTAATCTACCGGTTATTTTGTCAGAAATTTCTGAAAAATTATTGCCTGTGATAGAAAGAAGTGATCAGAATGTAGCTTACGGAATATTAACTTCAGGAACCACTGGAAATCCTAAATATGTTGTTATAACTCACCAGAATCTTTTAGATACCTATTATTCATGGGAATCGGTATATGGATTATCTCAAAACGATGTTCATCTCCAGATGGCAGCACTTGGATTTGATGTTTTTGTAGGTGATTGGGTCCGTGCATTATGTTCAGGTGCAAAATTAGTGCTTTGCTCCAAAAAAACTTTATTACAGCCAAAAGAGTTATATAACTTAATAAGAGACCATCAAATTAATTGCGCTGAATTTGTGCCAGCAACACTGAGAGGCTTATTAAGTTTTTCAGAAAAAGAACGACTTAAATTAGATACATTCCGACTCCTCCTTTGTGGCTCAGATCAGTGGTCTATGGATGAATACCGTCGCGTAAAATTGCTGTGCTCTCCTAGTGCTCGAGTTATTAATTCATATGGCTTGAGTGAAACAACGATTGATAGTACCTACTTTGAAGAAGATTCCGCATGGGTAGTGCCATCAACTTCAATTGTGCCTGCAGGTAAACCTTTTCCTCATGCAAAAATTTATTTGTTAGATGAGTGCGGCAAAGAAGTTCCAAATGGAGAGGAAGGCGAAATATACATTGGTGGTAGCGGAGTGGGTAGTTATTTAAACCAACCACAAATCTCACTCGAGCGGTTTTTTCCTGATCCTTATACTTCCGATCAAAAGATATATAAAACGGGAGATAAAGGTCGCTTCTTATCT
>CASFML010000101.1 GCA_949295795.1 uncultured Gammaproteobacteria bacterium
GTTAGATTGTTAAAGGATTAAAAGAACATTAAAATGTAATATACGTTGAAAAAAATAATCTATCGAGTCTTATATATGAGAATAAAAAGGAAACTACAAGCTTGTTTTAGAATTATTAATATCGGTGTTTATCCAAATAAGAACTTGCTCTTGGAAGAACACAAAATTCTTCTTAGCCTATTAGATACGCCCCTATCGTGTGAAAACTGTAGCGAACTGGTTAAAAAAATCAAGGAAAATCAAGTCTACAAGTTGTTCAAACTCGATAAGGATCCTGATTTTTTAAAATCGTTTTTAACAAAAGGATCAAACGCCAACATACTCAAAGTCCTTTTAACAACAACCGATTTGGTTTACTCCGAACAAGAAAAAAATACTCTGGAAAAATATTTCTCTATTTTTGTGTTATTATCGAACTTAGAAACCGAACTCAGAAAAGTCGTTTCACTCGTCTCAGAACTAATACTAAAAGATGGAGAAGAAGATTTTTTTGCAAAGCACTTTCAAGAATTAGCTAGATTAAACGAAATTTTTCTTTTTGAAACCATTGATAAAAATCATATTGAATGGTTTTTTGATACAGACATTTTTAATTTAATCGCCGCTGACCCTGAAAATTTTTCTGTCAAATTAAGCGATATTTATGATTTTTTGATTCAAGATATAAATTTGTATACCAAAAAAGATTTTAATCGACAATGTCAAATTCTTCTTGATAAGAAAACTAAAGAAGGTAATGATTTTAATTTCAATAATTTTTATACTGTCTTATGTGATAAGAGACAGAAATTCAAGGAAAGATCCCCAGCATTTTCGGCTAGTTTTTATCAATCCCGAGAACCGCATAAATCAGGTAATAGTCTTCTTCAGCAGTCAATTAACAATAGACAAAAAAAATTCAAATGACTCGACCTTGCCTCTGTTCCTTCCAAAATTATTATTAACTAGATAAAAAGGTTAACAGATAATGACTAAACAAGCTCGCTAATAATTTAGTTTGAATAAGCCTTCCAAACCGACTTTGCAAGCATTTTTTTGACCTTAATGATCATATAACATTAATAAATCTTTAAGTAAGAATCAATAAGATAAGTCTGAGTTTTTAATTGGATTTAACTATGTTTAACCAAAATAACATTGAAAAATTAAAACGAATCGTCACTTATTTAGGATTAGGCCGAACCAGGGAAATAAGAAATTTTTTTGATAATTTGAAAAAACAACCTCCTTTAGATGATTTGGCCATAAAACAAAACTTAAATCTATTTGAAGCCTTAGTTTACGATAAAGCATTTGACTTGATAAGCACCGATGTTATTCGTACAGACAAATATGGCTTTGAATTCTTTAATCTTATCGAAGAATTGAAATTTAAACATATACAATCATTATTATTAAAAAAAGGTTTTCAAAGCAGCTTTTTTAATACATTAGCAAAAACTCCTGAATTTTTCAATATACCCGAGGAGCTAAAGCCATCTAAAATGGAAACGTTGTTAGAACAACCTTTAGATTTAAGCAGAACAGGTCCATTGGCTTTTTCTAGTAAAACATAATGTATTTTTAAACCTCAGCATCACTTATTGGCTGAGAAGTGCCTCTGTTGTTTCAAGCTATTTACATACAGAAAGTTTTTCTCTATCTTGCCTGAAAAGGAAGTATAAGCCCATCAAGCTAACAATCTTAAAAAGCTTATAAAAATATTTACGTCGATAAGATCATTAGCGTAACCGAAACTACAGCAAACTACTTTATTAAGTAGGTTTTGAATTTAATAAAACTTTAATACTAAACAGTTATTATTAATCTTTATAAGAGTCTGTCACTTTATATGAAAAAGGTAATACTTAAACTCGGTTAAATGGTCATCTTGCTTTCACATGCTGATTTCCCAAATCACAAAGAATTACTTAATGGATTTGAAACGCTAAAAGAACTATTTAATGCTTCACAAGAATTTTTATTATAAAATATTACTAAACTAAAGACTAATCCCTTCTATCGACAATTCAAACTTGATGGTGATCCCTGTTATATAAAGGAATTGGTCAATAAAGTAAATGATGTTGAAACAACTGAATTAGTTATAAAATCTTCTGAAATAAAATATTCGCAACAAGAAGAATTAGCAATAAAACAACGTCTTAATAATCTTATTTCACTCTCTATTCTAAAAGAGGAGTTAAATCGAGGTCATCAAGATGAGCTTTTTAAAGTTTATTTGGAAGATTTAGAAAAATTAAAAAACTACTCGCTTCAGAATTAATCTCTTTTAACGATGTACAGTGGTTTTTCGATTCGGATCTATTTGAATTCATATCCAGTACCTCTGATTGTTGTGATGAAGAATTGGTGGACTTATATAAGGCGCTGTTAGAAAATACTGAAATCAAAACTAGAAAGGATTTCACTGAGCATGACCAATTATTACAGACCACACGGCAAGAAAAATTTATAAATTATAAGCAATTTTATGATGCTTTAAGCACTACTAAAAAGCAACTATCAGAAAAAATAAGAAATTCTCCCACTATTTCGAAACCAACAGACATTGTCTTTTTAAAAAGTTTTCTACCTTAAAAAAACTTTCACCTACTGCTGCAAAAGCATTTTATAATAATTTGAAGAACTATGAAGATTCCTGTTCTACAGCTCGATCGAAACGTTAATGCTTGAACCTCGCGTGAGCGAAATTAAAAAGATTTATCAAAATACGCGGACGAATCGCTTTGTTGATGCAAATTGTAGCAAACACTTGATCAGCTCGTTAATTTTTTGTTAATTTTTATGATTAATTTAATAAATGTTTTCTTTTTAAATTATTCCCCTATTTAAAAGCAGACAAGTTATTTCAATAAAAAATATTCATGGAGATTTATTATGTTAGATATAAACGAAATAATTAAAAGGCAAAAAGCTTATCTTGAAAGAATTAACAAAGGTGAAGAAGAAATAACTAAAAAGGAAAAAGAAGATGCCATTTATTCTGGAGATACTATTTCAGGGTGTGATCTTGATGAATACAGGTTTCAAATATTTAAAATAGCTTTAGAAAAAGGGTATTATCATCCTGATGATATTTGCTTTCCCTACATATTAACGCAATCTCGTAATCTCTATATACGGAAATATGCTGGAGAGTCCATTTTGGATGGTAATCCATCGCAACGCAAACCTGAATGCTTAAGAGATGAACTATCTTATATGGAAGGAGATGAGGATGCGGAAGAATTATCAGCTTATTGGGATAAATGTAAGAAAGAAATTAATCTTGAGATTTCAGAATTGAAAAAAATTACTTTTGATGAGAAATCTTTACTCGATTTACTCTATATAAGCGATATAAATAAATTAACGACTATTTCTCGTAATAAAGAGATAGAAAAATTAATAACTCATTCAGAATTTTTAATTAAATATCCACATTATGGAAAAAGAATTAAGGAAAATTTTGAAAAAGGCCTGGAAAGATCTAAACAGACAAATAGCGCATTAACAACATTAAACGCTGTTTTCTTTAAATCAGTACCTGTTACTCATGAGATATCTGAAACATCTGAAATACCTTTATCGAAACCTTGATTAATCTTTAAACCTCGCTAGCTCGACTTGCTTGGCGAGGTTTAAAAATTTTTCTTTTTCTTAAGATTTAAGAAGTGCCAAAGCCATTCGTTAGTTTTTTCTTCCAGGGAGCTCCATAAAAGTTCGCATTTGAAAAATCTCTTACTCGCAAAATGCTCAAAGTATATCCATCGGTACTTAAAATTCCCTTAACATATCCCAATAACATAGAAATTTATGCGAAAATGAGCTTTATTCCCCTCTAAAAGTTAGATTTAATTTTTCATAACCCACTCAATTTCTTTGACTAAACGCTCAGTTTGAGTTTACGCCGTTTTTATCGGATTCAATTAAACAAAATCAAGCAGCTAAGCAATATTTTGAAAATATTTTTTAATTAAATTTTCAAGAATCGCAATCGTTTCTGCATCGGGATTCCCCGAATAATTGTTTGGTCTAAAATGCATTTGAAATGCTTGCACGACTGTGCGTGTTTGTTGATCCAATTTTCCGGTTAGGTTAATGGCATAACCAAAAGTCCTTAAGTTTTTTTGTAGTTTTTGAAGGTCAATTTTAGCATTCGGTTTAATTTCCAAAGACTTTTCATCGTACCAAGCACCAATACCATTTTCATAAAGTTTTTTCCATGGAAATAAAGGTCCCGGATCAAGTTTTCTTCCTGGTGCTATATCGCTGTGACCTATTATATTAGTAGCTTGGATTTGATATCGTTTAATAATGATTTTTGAAATTTCTATAACACTTTCTATTTGATAATCAGTAAAAGGATACCAAGTGCGTTTACCGTCTTTGTCTGTATACCCTAAATTAACAATTTCTATACCGATCGATGTATCATTGAGCCCAGATCGATTTTTCCAATGACTTACTCCTGCATGCCAAGCACGTTCCTTTTCTTGCACTAATTGGAAAATTTTTCGTTGTCCATCTATATCAGATTCTGGAATAAGATAATGTGCACTTACTTCAGTTTTGGGATCAGTTAATACCTTTAATGAGGTTTCAAAATTTATCGCGGTATAATGTAAAACTAAATTAAATATACGTTGATTATAATTAGGAGAAGGATGTGTTTCATCGATGATTAAATCATAATTATTATTCATAATTTATTCCTTATTTTATGTTTAAAGGATTATTATCTATTAATATATTAAAAATTTCCAATTTAATTTCTTTTTTATTTTCATTCATAAATTCTCCTATTAATTACCAATAGGTCTTATCCAATCCAAATCGACAGGGCCATTGATTCCATTGACTTTCCCTTTTGAACTATATTGCCACCATGACCAAGTGAGTTCCGATTTTTGCCAAGTTTGAGGAATTTGGGGTTTTTCTACATTCCAGTTGGCAATCCAAAGCGGGTGAATACCAAAATCATATTTTTCCCAATTGATTGCACTATCCCAATAAGCCGGCGAACAATAAAGAATAGGGTATCCATCAAGTGGAATATCTCTCTTAATCGAATCAAGAAGTTCTTGAAGCTGATCGGTCATTTCATCTTTACTTGCCTTTTCATTGCCTCTTTGTTCAACATCAATTGCTAATAAATTGGTGCTAGGATCAAATTCCACTAAGCTAAGATTTCGGTTTATATTGACAAGCTGATTTTTAGAAGTCTCTAAAGCTTTAAAATAATGATAAACATTGACTTTAAGGCCTGCACTCTTTGCTGCATGCCAATTATCATAAAATTTAATGTCCGTATAAGTTTCACCTTCCGACATTTTGATAAAGACATGCTGAATGCCATCATCAGCTACCTTCTGCCAATCAATTATACCTTGCCAATGGGATACATCAATACCTTTTTCATATAAATTTTGTTGTTTTTCCATTATTTATTCCTAAAATTACATTTTACTTAATGAATTAATTATCTCTTTTTTTATCTAATCAATCCAAGTACTATATATGGACTGAATTACAATTAAAATTTTATAAATGTAAATTGTGACGCCTGTAGAAAATTCGAAAACAGGAAGAAAGGAATTAATTGTAACCAAACAATTAATTTTAACCCATGCAGAATTTCATCCATGGATATGGAAGCAGCTGTTACCTTTATCTCAGCTCGATAGTTTGACGTTTGAATTATTGATGAAGACCAAGAAGAGAACTTATTGCATCTTAGTGATTTACTACGCTACGTTAAACTTAAATGCTTGAATTTAGGAGAAACTGAGATCAGTTTGGAGGGATATCGCGCTTTAAATGAATTAATAGCTAAGAATTATTTTATCGAAAAGATGATCCTAAAAGAAACCTACCGATCCCGAATCGCTTGAACTATTTAATCAAATTAATCATCGGTTACCCGAAGGTCGAACCGGAAAACAACGATTTGATCTCGTAAAATTTAATCAAGCAGAATTTTTACGTTATCTACTGAATGCACAAAAAGTCTTAGAGAGTGAAACACTAAAATGAAATTAACAAGCAAAAGAAAATAATTGAATTTCTTTTAATAAAAAAATCAAAATAGGAAATGGCTAAGGCATACTTTTCTTCGTTGATCCCAGTATTCACACCGACATTGGCTGGAATCGTATGAATCTTTCCCGCAATAAAATCAAGATCACTAAAAATAACATTGATCGTGATGTAATCTGTTCGACGAGCCGCCGCTAAACCATGCAGGTTAGAATGATCCAAAATCTTATCAAAGTTATACAGGGTTTTTTGACTACCACCGATGACGGTTTTTAAATGATAGTTTTGGTTGGAACTTGTATATTAGTTTCATTAACCGGAGTCACATAAATATCGGTCGGTGAAAAATTCGTTTGATTCATTTCCACCAAATCTGATAGTGGAATATTCAGATGAGTACCACGTAAACCCTGTCGTTCTTCAATCGTATCTTGGAGCTTTAATCGATTTTTGGTATTGTAAGGTAACTTGCGTTTCAAACAGTTGAGAGGCGGTTTCATAATTAATTTCTGACATAAAAACAACCCGATAATCAAAAGAATTTCATTTATCAGGTTGCCCAGAAAAGGGGCTGAAGCCCATCGATTTAAGATTTAAAGGGAATTTTACTTAATACGCTTAAGTCGATAAGGTCATTATTAATGATTTCACAAAACATGATAAGACACATTATCGAGTAGGTTTTTGAATTAAGGGTACTTCTATTAACTGGAGTAAAAAATATTTTATGTAATAAAATACCTATTTTTATAAAGCTTAATTGTTCATGAGGTACAACTTTATGAATTTCTATAAGTGCTATTAATAAAACTTTAATAAAAAAAAATATTATAAGAATAATAAATTAATTAGAGGAAATAAGATGTTAAAAGGAAAAGTTCCAAAAAAAATACATTTTATTTGGTTAGGTAGTCCGATACCACAAAAATATCTTTTTTCAATATCAGAACTTTCATCAGTTGCAAAGCGATCTGGTTTTACAATTAATTTATGGGTAGATAAAGAATCCAATTACTGGAAAGCGATTGAAAAAGCAACTTCGTTTGATCTTATTAATTCTCAAAAAAAGTGCTTATTTAAAAATTAGAAATATAAAAGAATTATCAAATAATAAAGAAATTTTTAATGGACTTAAAGATGAGCAAGCAAAAGATGAATACGAAATACACAATGATGATAAAAAATTATTCGATGTAATAGAACTTTATTTTTCACGTGAAACTTTGGGATTAAAAAACTATGCAGCAGCGTCTGATTTACAGAGATATGCCATTCTTTATCTAGAAGGTGGATATTATTTTGACACAGATACGGAATTCCCTAATCTTACTTCTGAAAGTAAATTATCTGCTGATTATTTAGAGTTAGGTATTCGAGTCGGTTTAAGCGAGTATATTGGAAAGGTAAGTGATGGAGAGTTAACTGATTTGAAAAGCTTTGTAGGTGGCAATGATATCATCGCTGGCTACCAAATCATCCAGTATTTAAAGATGCTTTACTTTACTCTACAAGTAAATATTTAAAAGAAGATAAAGTTAATCAAAGATATCTTAACTCTGATAATCGATTAAAATTTACTCAAAAATATACAGGGCCCTATTTACTGTTTGCATGTATCAAGTCATTTTGGTTTTCTTATGAAAACAGCAGCTTGTCAGCTTTTGAATCTATGCTTACTTCTAAAGGTACTCCTGGAAATGGTAGACTTATATTTTCATCCGAAAAGTATACTTTTGATTTTGCTGGAATTAAGGTTAAATCCAATTCAGATCAGACTTGGCTTACCCCAATAAAAAAGAAGTCATTCGATGATAATGAACTTTCTAGTAAATTATCATTTAATTTTTTTAATTTTGATAGGCAGTTAGAAGATGAAAATTATTTAAAAGAAGAAGATGTTTCTTCAACAAATATCTCTAAGAGAAAAAATAATTTTTTACCTTTCGAATAATATTTTTTTTATGAATTCATAAATCTCGCTTCAGTAACTTGCTTGGCGATATTTATAAGTTTTTCTTTATTTTTTGCGTTAGGATTTTTTTCATATTCTTTAGCTATTTTTAATATTTCTTGTTGGTCATCATAGGGATCAGAGAAATTAGCTTGTTGATTACTCAAACCAGGCACTTGGCTATTTAATAATTGATCCCGATGCTTTAAGGCTTCAGTCATCGCATTCTCATCCCCAATCAATCTATTTAAAACCGTTGGCTGTAAGAAAGTAGGATAATTTTTAATTACATAATCTTGAACAACATTGAGCTTATCTTCTAACGTCTTTTTCTTATTCTCTAGCTGGGTTTGATATTGCTTTTGTGATCAGCTTATAAAAGCTGCAGAAAGAATTGTTGGTACAAATTTGGTACATTCAACTTTTCAGGGTTAACTAGGTTAGTCGTTAA
>CASFML010000102.1 GCA_949295795.1 uncultured Gammaproteobacteria bacterium
ACTAAAGTAAAAAATTTTAGTTTTTTAATAAGTTTAACTTAATTTTAGTAACGAATTTAAATCCCAAAATGGGAGAATTAGTCCGGCTTCTTAAGTTTGCAACCTTTATTTGGAACAATGTTCTTTCGATGCGAATTTTATGAACAGTAATACAGTAAGTGAAGGATACTGACATAAAAAATACGGTATTTAAGAATATGCAAGCCTATAATCCGAGTTAAAGATCAAATATTTAAAACCTATGATGCTAAGCCTTATAAGCAAAATGGCTTATATAAAGAACTCTAGTGACGCACTCACCTTTTTTAAATTGATTAAGCGATCATTGTTTCAGGTACTAGCAACAGTTTTAATTTTTTAACCGAGATTATTACGTTTTACACATTACAAATAAGCAAGCTTAGTTGAGCCTTCACACAATAGGATTCAACAATGCAGAATGAAAAGAATCGAATATTAATTAATGCAAATCAACCAGAAGAAATCCGAGTTGCTTTGCTTGAAGAGAACAAACTATCAGACCTTGATATTGAATATAGCGGTCAAGTACAAAAAAAGTCGAATATCTATAAAGGTAAAATTAGCCGCATTGAGCCTAGCTTAGAAGCCGCATTCGTCGACTATGGCCCTGAACGCCATGGCTTTTTACCCTTCAAAGAAATAGTTCCTTCCTTTTATAAATTTGAAAAATCACATTCCATTCAATCCCTAAAAAAGGGGCTTGAAGGTCGTGAAGTGATGGTGCAAATTGAAAAAGAAGAACGCGGAAATAAAGGCGCCGCTTTAACCACTTACATTACACTTCCCGGTAGTTATTTAGTCCTCATGCCCAACAATCCAGGTGCGGGCGGTATTTCACGTCGTATCGAAGGAGAAGAACGCCGCGAAATGCAAGATTTACTCAGTAAAATGGAAATCTCTGAGAATATGGGTCTAATACTGCGTACGGCAGGTGTAGGCAGAGAGTTTTATGAATTACAAAATGATTTGAATCTGCTTATCCAACAATGGAATGCCATACAAAAGGCTTACAATGAACGCTCAGCGCCCTTTCTAATCTTTCAAGAAGGCGATTTGATAACCCGCTCAATCCGTGACTATTTAAGACGTGATATTGACGAAATTATTATTGACGACAAAAAAATCTACGAAAAAATTAAACATTATATCGAACAAATTCGACCGGATTTTGTATCCCGCATTACACTTTATCAAAATTCTATCCCGCTCTTTATGCAGTTTGATATTGAAGAAGCGGTTGAGTCGGCCTTTAAACGCAAAATAGAACTCCCCTCTGGCGCAACCATCGTGATTGATCGTACTGAAGCGTTAGTTTCCATCGATATCAACTCAGGTAAGTCGACCAAAAATGAAGATATTGAAGAAACGGCCGTAGCAACCAACCTTGAAGCTGCAAAAGAAATAGCCCGTCAATTACGAGTACGTGATTTAGGTGGCTTAATTGTCATTGATTTCATTGATATGAATTCAGAAGAGAATCAGCGTAAAGTAGAAAATTGCTTACGTTTAGCGACAAAAAAGGATCGTGCACGTATCCAAATCAGTCGAATATCACAATTCGGATTATTAGAAATGTCGCGTCAACGTTTACGACATTCCTTAGGAAAGGCCAACGAAACCTTATGCGCACAATGTAATGGTGAAGGAACCGTTCGAACGATTGAATCGTTAATCTTATCATTACTCCGTTCTATTGAAAAAGAAGCCATAAAGAAATCTACGCAACAAATTCGTGTCGAAATACCGGTGGATATGGCCACTTATTTGATCAATGAAAAACGTCATGTCATAGAACAAATTGAACAACGTTATAAAACTCACATCTTAGTCATACCTAATCCCTATTGGCAGTCTCCACATTACAAAATTAGCGGTTTGGGAAAAAATATTAATCTCCAGGCCAGCGAAAATGCCAGTTATCAAATGCTCGATAAATCATGTGCCGAATCTTCGCTGGCTTACAGCCCACCTTCTATTAAACCTTTAGAAATTCCGGCTGTTAAACCACTTAGCTTTGCAATGAGCAAAAATAAACCTAAAACCCAATTAGGTTTATTAAGTCGATTACTCGGTATGCTAAAAGATCTGGGTAAAACCAAAACTGAATCGAGTCAACATCCTCCAAAAAAGGAAGCTGGCAACACGGCCCCTGTTCCCAATCAAGCTCATCATGCGCCGCATCGACACCCTTCGGAAAGACGTTACACCAAATCAAACCGTAATAACCGAATGCGCAATCATCGCCGCGACGACAGACATGAAGGAGAAGGAGACACTGGAAACGCGGGTCATGCTCAACAGCACCGTCACACTAATAACCCGTCAGCAAAAAATCGTTTTAATAAACACCATCAACAACGTTATGATTCAGCATCGCATCCACAAAGCGGCCATCATCATAACAAGGCGGTCTCTACTGATACGCCATCAGAAAAAAAAGCAGCCTCCCATAAAAGACGGCAACAAGCGGAAAAAAACACGCTTAAACATGAGCAGAAATTAAATTTGCAAATGACTCATATAGAAAATGTTACGCAAACCATCGCTCAAGCTGCGCTACCTAACATCGAAAACAAAGCATTGCCGCTCCAGCAAGAAAAATCAGTCGCTAATACAGAAAAAAATCCCATCGTTGAACGGACCAATAACATCAACAACCTTTGCTCAAACAACAGCTCGACTTCAATGAGTACTCCCCCTACTCATGCGAATCGCTCATCATCCACACAGCGCCGCAATAATAACACTCGACGTTATGGTGGCGAACCTAAATTACGTCATCGAAACTATAGTCATTACGATCATGATCAAAAAACTAAAAGTTAATCTTCATTAATATTCCTCTCAGTTAAACCCTCGATATCGAGGGTTTTTTTATTAAATATTTTTAACCCATCATTTAAGCGCTCCATTCTGTTGTTGAATTTAGCAAAAAGAATGCGCACCCACCAATAATTACTTAATAATTAGCTTGTAAAATAAATGAACAGGAATAGATAAATTTTCTATTGCTGTTTCTAATAGGTAGGGGACTTATGACAGGTCAATCTCAATGAGTGGTTTTCTAAATCTGCTCAAAAAAATAAATCTGCCGAACAATTAGCAAAAGAATTATTGAGCAAATCGGCCCCTTGGTTTTCTGATAAGCAGGTAAAACACTTTTGCATTATATAGCAGCTGATTTTTTTAATTATAAGGATGAATTTCGTTTAGCATTGATTAAAGTCCTGTTTGACCAAAAAGCCGATGCTGATGCCATCGATAATCATGGAAGAACTGCTTTGCATGATCTTCTTGAAACCTGGCAAAATCCACCCTTTTCATTTGCTAAAAAATTTGAGGCTATCACTGAGTTATTCTTTCAACAGGATGCGCAACCTCTTCTAATAAAGCACTCACTGTCAATAAACCTACTCTATGATGCTGTTGCATTTCATAATCGAGAAGCATAAATTTATTGTAATATGACTGTCATTGCACTATTCAATTTTTTTTTAGAATGAAAAATTAAGGATAAACTTATGCTAAAAAAAATAATTTTTCTTTTTATTACCTTAAACTTACTGACTGCTAAACCCCTTTTAGCGGCAAGCTATTTTAAGGTTGCACTCCTAGCCAGTTCAACGCAATACAATGAAGACACTATAGAAAGGATAAAACAAGCGCTTAAAAAAAAGGGTTATAGTGTTACCACAAAATACTTAAACCAAGTCGTTTCTGATTTTGGTTATGTTAATACCGACCTAAGTCGCGCTGCAGCGCTAAAAGCCGCTTTGTTAGATAAAAGTATCGATATTATCTGGATGGTGCGCGGGGGTGGTGGCGCCATGAATTTAATTCCAAGTTTGTATGCTGAAAAAATTCGTTTAAAAAAAACTAAACCAAAGGTTATTGTCGGTTTTAGTGATGTTACCGCGATTCACTATTTCGTAAACACGGCTTTAGCTTGGCCTTCAGTGCACGGTGTGGTGGCGGCTTATAATAAAGAAATGAGTGAATCGGATAATAAGCCAATCAGTGTGAATGATCGAGAAACAATTCCATGGATCAGAAATTTATTTAAGCGAGGGATTTATTATCAAGATTTAATTCCATTAAATCCATTCGCTTTGCAACAACAACCGGTTCAAGGGACACTATTAGGTGGGAACTTCACGCTGATCCAATCCTTCTTTGCGACCACCTATGAACATGATTTTACTCAGGATATTTTAATCCTAGAAGATACCGGGATAAGTTTCCGACAATTGGATCGGAATTTACATCAACTGCTTTATAAAACCAATTTTAAACCTAAAGCGATTATTTTTGGTCAGTTTTATCCTTTAGATCCCACCGATGAACAACGATTGATATTCAAAACGGTCATTGCAGCATTTGCTAAAAAAACTACAGTCCCGGTTTATTATTTTCCTTATTTTGGCCATGGTCGAGAAAACAAACCCTTTATTCTGGGTAGAAAAGCAACCGTCAGTTGTCCCGCCCAACAAGAATATTGTTCATTTAAACAAAACCATCAATAATTTCTAAGGTTAAGGTGTAATAAATAAAAGGCGGGATCAAAAGACGATAAGTCATCATTGAATTGACGTTAACGAAAAGTTTGCTAAAGTCATATTGCAAGCACTACATTGGTTTCTAATGGATTTCTACAGGAGTTCCTATGAGTTACATTAACGTCGGTAAGGAACATGGCGCTGATATCAAACTTTATTATAAAGATTGGGGTAAAGGGCAAGCGGTGGTTTTCAGTCATGGTTGGCCACTCAATGCCGACGCCTTTGAGGATCAAATGTTATTTCTATCAGAACAGGGTTTTCGTTGTATTGCCCATGATCGTCGCGGCCATGGCCGTTCTACGGAGGCCTGGCAGGGTAATGACATGGATAGTTATGCCGATGATCTCGCCAAGTTAGTCGCGGAACTTGATCTTAAGGATGTCATTCATGTCGGTCATTCTACCGGGGGCGGCGAAATAGCACGCTATATTGGTCGACATGGGACAAAAAAAGTCGCAAAAGCCGTGCTTATTGGTGCGGTTACGCCCTTTATGTTAAAAACGGCCACAAATCCTAATGGACTGGAAATGAAGGTATTTGATGAAATTCGTCGAAATGTATTAACGGATCGCTCTCAATACTTTAAAGATTTTTCTGCGCCCTTCTATGGTGCTAATCGACCGGATGCTAAGGTTTCTCAAGGTCTGAGAGATACATTCTGGTTACAAGGGATGCAAGCCGGTTTCAAGGGAGTTTTTGATTGCATTAAAGCATTTTCTGAAAGTGATTTCAGAGAGGATCTACACCAATTTGATATTCCCACTTTGATCATGCACGGTGATGATGATCAAATTGTACCTATCAACCAATCGGCATTACTCACAGAAAAACTTGTAAAAGGTTCGCTATTAAAGGTTTATCCAGGAGCCCCTCATGGTTTATGCTCAACAATAAAAAACCTAATTAATCAGGATCTTTTAAGTTTTTTCAAACAATAACCAACCAGGTTATTCGGAAAATTTTTCCGAATAAGTCATATAATGAGTTATTTATAAGGATTAGCTTGCCAGCTACCATATAAAGGGTTCGGTAAAATAAAATAACCCCGACCAAACTGAGTATAGGCAGATGCAGAATCCGCTAAAGCATACATAGTCGTTTGTTTTAAGCTTGGAAAATCTTGAATATTATCACCAAAATAAGCAATTATTGGATGAGGAGGTAACTTATTCGACCAAACCATCTGATGCGGATCATAACAACCGTGGATTACCGCGTTAAAACGAGGGTTTTTATCGGAAGGATGTGTTGCTTGTTTATTATTAGCGAGAATAACTTGATCAAATGTCACATGCTGTTGTTTTAAATTATTGATGGTGGCTTGCAACGCGCTAATGCCGGATTTATCGATATAAGAACCATCACGATTAGAAATCAAACTCACATAACCACCTAATTCGTGAACTTTCTGCGTAAACGCCACCACACCCGGTAATGGTTGTGATTTTTGCGGGATGGTCACAAAATGCGAAAAGATTGGCGGATCAGCCACTAAACTGGAGCATTGATAAAAATACCAGGAATTATCTAAGGTGGTTTCATCAATATCCAACACCACACCCCAGGTTTTAGGTTTAGGATGATGTTGTGCTAGCCATTGTTTGATATAAACCCATCCCATGTTATATACCTGATGATAAATAGCTTTTTTTTCTGCAGAATCGCGATACCATTTCAACGCTTGTCGTATCGTAGGATCTTTTGGTATCGATGGCGCACAAACAATAGCAAACTGATTATTAGCAAAAGCAGGATTGCTAAGCAAAGCTAAGCCTACCATAATCGTTAACAACACTCTTTTCATACTTAACTCTAAACAACGCGAGATTAATAATTGTATGCTAGAATACATAAAAAAGAAAGATTAAAGAAAACACTAAAGGATGAAAATGTCTGATCTTTTTATCAGCGCTATTAAAAATGCTAACTTAGAACAATTAATAGGGCTTATCAAACAAGGTGAGAATGTTAATCAAATAGAGGATACTTCTGGTTTAACAGCGCTTTCACTCGCGTGTGAAAACAATGACATCAATATCGTAAGATTACTTATCAGAAACAAAGCAGATGTTAATAAAAGCTTTAGCGATCGGCCACTCGAGATAGCTTGTAAAAAAGGCTTTTATGAAATTGCAGAACTACTCATCAACTACGGCGCAGCTGTCAATGAAATTTCTGATAACCACACCACTCCGATGCACTTGGCGGTCGAAAATAATCACGTTGAGCTCATAAAATTATTAAAAAAACATGGTGCGGATCTTAATCTACGCTATGGCAGCGACCCCTTTAGCCATTGCTTGTTATAGGCAAAACATCCACGCAGCGAACTATCTTATTTGTCACTCACTTCTCTAATCCCGGTAATGAAAAGCCAGGTTATATAAAAAATCCGACGATCTCAACCGATTGGGATAGGATCCAACAACAAGCCTCCATTAGAATTTTCTTTATACGATTTAATCACTCAGGATCTTGATAGTCTTGCATTATCGATTAGCAACAAAAAATTATTAATACTAAAAAACCTGAACTTCAAAGATAAATTTCCAGATTATAATGATTTTTGGCAAGAGAGACTTTCTCAACTACAAGAAAGATCAAACACTATCTCATCGCTTGCAACCAATTCACGTTGCCAGCGAATCTTTTCAGCAAAAAGACTTGAGAAACCCTTTGAAAAAATTTTAAATTGGCTAAAAGCACAGCTTAATTCGACCTTCAAAGCTTTAATAAAACAGCAAACAGAAAAAGAACCCAACAAAAATATTTATTTAAATGAAGATTGCCGAAGAGAGATTTTAAGTTATTTAAGCACTAAAGATTTAGAATCTATACAACAAGCCCTAGCTGTCAAACCTAAAAAAACAACGACTTTTCGCCTTTTAGACGCGCTTAAATCGACAACCCAATTACATACTCAAAACCAACGTCCTCTATGTTGGAATAATGAGGATAATATAGCCACACAAAGCTTACTCTATCCACGGTTTTGAGACGGTAAAGATAAACACCTACAAAACTGAAGATACCGCTACCTTTAGAACTTAAATTATAAATTTACAATTCACATACAGAAACTTTTTAGATTGGCGTTAAAATAAATTGTAAAATTCTATTATTACGATTAATATCCGCAACCATTCAAAGTCAATGAGGTCCTTATGGATAATAGTAACCTTAATTTATTGATTGCTTTTTTATTATTTGGTTTAAAAAGATATTTACGTTGCAGTGTGCCATTGAGTCCCCAAGTACGTGAAAATGTCGATAATATTATTAAATCACCCTTTTTTAATGAACAACGCGATGTAGGGTTGGTGGCTAGCCAAATAACAACCAGTCCAGAGTTTCTGCTTGAAGTTTGTATTCAAACGGCTCTACTCCTGACCGCGAGCTATTTTTTTATCCAAGGTATCCGAGGGTTAGAACAAGGGGCCTTAGCGACACCGCAACCCCACGCTCAAACATCACCATCCCATACAGGGGCTAGACCTAATCCATTGCCTACTGAAAATGAAACACGACCCACAACACTTAGCCGTAACCCAGCTGGATTCTTTTCACGTGATGCATCCCATAACCAAATAAACGATTCTGAAAATTCTGAATCTGAAGCTTCTGACGCTAAAGAAGCAAATTCTTTAAGGTTTAAAAAAGCCTGATCATTAAATCAAAGATGGTTTGAACAAAACAATCTTTGATTTTACAAGTTAAAGGTTCATAGTCGCAGTCATACCGGTATCTATAGCATTCGCTTTATGATCAGAAATTGAGCTCATCAACTTAACACGCCAATCTTGATGATGAATAAGCTTGAAATAGTTTTCTATCATCCAATTAAACTGTTCCTTTTCCTGTTTATCTGATATTTCTAATAGCTGTTCCTCCAAAAGATTATCCATTTTAGCCTTCAATAAACCTATATGTATGCGTTGCGACAGCGTGAGTGGATTTTTGATCGTTGGAAAAAAACTTAATAAACAATTATCAAT